>DASYMV010000359.1:0-5866 GCA_036008865.1 Pseudonocardiaceae bacterium
GAGGACCCCTCCAGCGGACGCATCGCCCGTCCCGAGGACCCCTCCAGCGGACGCATCGCCCGTCCCGAGGACCCCTCCAGCGGACGCATCGCCCGTCCCGAGGACCCCTCCAGCGGACGCGCCGCCCGGCCCGCGCCGAACGAGCGGACACCGCGTCAAGGCGGTCGGCCGACACCGGGCGGTCGCGTTCCCGGGCAGGAGCCGCCCGCTCGCGGCGGCCGTCCGACGCCTCCCCGACGCCCGCGCCCTCGCGGCGAAGACGACTACTGATCACAAAACGATGGGAGCTTTCGTTTCGTGTTGTGAAACGAAAGCTCCCATCGTTCGTGAGCGGGTCTAGCGGACGAGGTCCTTGCGCAGCTCGCGCGGGAGGGCGAAGGCGATCTTCTCGTTCGCGGTGGTGATCTCCTCGACGTCGGCCCAACCGCGCTGCTCGAGGAACTTCAGCACCTCCATCACGAGGATGTCGGGCACCGAGGCACCGCTGGTCACGCCCACCGTGGTGACGCCCTCCAGCCAGGACTCGTCGATCTCCTCGGCGTAGTCGATCAGGTAGGAGGCCTTCGCGCCGGCCTGCAGCGCGACCTCGACGAGGCGCTTGGAGTTGGACGAGTTCTGCGAGCCCACCACGATCACGAGGTCGCACTCGGGGGCCATCGCCTTGACCGCGACCTGACGGTTGGACGTGGCATAGCAGATGTCGTCGCTGGGCGGGTCCTGAAGCTCCGGGAAACGCCCCTTGAGCTGGTTGACCCGCACCATCGTCTCGTCGACGCTGAGCGTGGTCTGGGAGAGCCAGATCACCTTCGACGGGTCTCGCACCTCGACCTTGTCGACGTCCTCGGCCGTGTCCACGAGCTGGATGTGCTCGGGAGCCTCACCCGAGGTGCCCTCGACCTCCTCGTGGCCGGAGTGGCCGATCAGCAGGATGTCGTAGTCGTCCCGCGCGAAGCGCTTGGCCTCCATGTGGACCTTCGTGACCAGCGGGCACGTCGCGTCGATCGTCCGCAGCCGGCGCTGGGCGGCCTCCTCGTGGACCGCCGGGGAGACGCCGTGCGCCGAGAACACGACGAGCGCGCCCTCAGGAACCTCGTCGGTCTCGCTGACGAAGATCGCCCCGCGCTCCTGCAGCGTCTCCACCACGTGACGGTTGTGGACGATCTCCTTGCGGACGTACACCGGCGGCCCGTAGGTCTCCAGTGCCTTCTCGACGGTGACGACCGCACGGTCCACACCAGCGCAGTAGCCGCGTGGCTTGGCCAACAACACTCGCTTGCGGGGGGCGGAGTCCATACCTCAAGAGTACGGGCGCGGACCGCGACGACCGAATGCTGTCCGTCACGGCCGAGCAGGTAGGCATCCGGGCCCGAACTGGGGCAGGCTAGCGACCATGAAGCAACTGCCGCTGCCGGTGCGCATCACGGCCGGCCTCGTGGTCACCGCCGTGGAGCAGGCCCGCAAGCTCCCGAAGCAGCTCGCCGGCCTGCCCGTGACGGTCGTCAGCGAGGCGCTGCAGATGTCCATGCGCGTCCAGCAGCAGATCACCGAGCTGGCCATAAGAGGTGACGACATCCTCGCCCGCCTGCGCCCGGTGGAGGAGGCCCCCCAGTGGGCGACCTTCGACGAGGACACGACCGAGGCGCCGCCGGAGTCCACGTCCACCGACGACGACGGGGGCGACCCGTGGGCCGCGGAGGAGCGGGCGCTCGCCGAGGAGTACGAGGTCGAGGCCGACGAGGTGGAGGCCGACGAGGCCGAGGACGGCCCGCCCGCCGCGATGCCGAACTACAACGAGCTGTCGTTGCCCCAACTTCGCGCGAGGCTTCGCATGCTCTCGGAGGACGACCTCGTGGAGCTGCTGGGCCATGAGCGCTCGCACGCCGCCCGCCCGCAGTTCATCGGCATGCTCAACCGGCGCATCGCCACCGTGCGCGCTCAGTCGTGAGCGGCGCGCCCTCGACCGCTGATGCGCCGTGGCCTGTCCGCACGGTCGCGCGCAAGATCGCGGAGTGGATCAATCGGCTGGGAGCGGTGTGGGTGGAGGGGCAGCTCACCCAGGTCTCGGCGCGTCCCGGCACCTCCACGGCGTTCCTCACGCTCCGCGATCCGTCCGTCGACATGTCGATGACACTGACCAGCCCGATCGGGTTGGTGCGCGGCATGGAGCCACCACTGACCGACGGCAGCCGCGTCGTCGTGCACGGCAAGCCCACCTTCTTCGCCGGGCGGGGCACGCTGAGCCTGCGCGTGGACGAGATCCGCGCCGTCGGCATCGGCGAACTGCTCGCGAGGATCGAACGCCTGCGCAAACTGCTCGACGCGGAAGGGCTGTTCGACCCGCGGCGCAAGCGGCGTCCCCCGTTCCTGCCGCGCAAGATCGGCTTGATCACCGGCCGCGCGTCCGCGGCGGAGCGCGACGTGCTGACCAACGCACGGGCACGCTGGCCGGGTGCGCGATTCCGCGTGATCAACGTTGCGGTGCAAGGAGTTTCGGCCGTCCCCCAGATCATGACCGCCCTGTCCGCACTGGAGCGCGACACCGAGGTCGACGTGATCGTGCTGGCACGAGGCGGTGGCAGCGTCGAGGACCTGCTGCCGTTCTCGGACGAGGCTCTGTGCCGCGCCGTGGCCGCTTGCCGCACGCCGGTGCTCTCGGCGATCGGGCACGAACCCGACACGCCGCTGGTCGACCACGTCGCCGACGTGCGCTGTTCGACACCGACGGACGCGGGCAAACGGGTCGTTCCGGATGTCGCCGAAGAGGCCGAGCGCATCCGGCAGATGCGCGATCGGGGCCGCCGGGCCCTGCACGGCTGGGTGGACCGGGAGCGGAAACTGCTGGACGCGTTGCGCACACGGCCTGCGCTGTCGGATCCGTTCGGGCCGCTTTCCCGGCGCGCGGAGGAGGTCGACCGGCTGCGCGAGCGGGCTCGCCGGGCGGTCACCGCCTGTCTCAACACGGAGCAGGCTTCACTGGTCGCGACGAAAGCACGCTTGACGACCCTGGGGCCCGCCGCCACGCTGGCCCGCGGATATGCCGTCGTGCAACGCGTCACGCCTGACGGGGTCGACGGAGTGCTCCGCTCGGTCTCCGACGCGCCCGCTGGAACGCATCTGCGGGTGCGCGTCGCTGACGGAGCGGTGCACGCGATCGTCGCCGACAGCAGCGAGCAGGACGGAGGCAGTGGTGCCGTACCCGGCGCATGAGCCGACGTTCCTGCCGTTGACCGTCTCCGCTGCCTGCGCTGCGGCGAGCGGTGCGGCCGATCCGCTCGCACGCGACAACGCGCTGGTCGTGTGGTCCATGGCCGAGGAGGCCAACCGGGCGGCGGCCGACTGCTGGGCGGCGATGCTGGGCGGTTGCAATTCGTCGAGCCTCCGCGCGCTCATCACACGACTGAACGACCTGTCCGAGGCGACGTCCTGCTACGCCGGTGTGCACTGGTGGCTCGGTCGGGGATCGCTGCACCGCACACGCGTCGTCGCGGCCGAGGTGCGCATCGACGAGGCGGTGCGGGAGGGCGACGGAGCGGACTTCGCCGAGGCGTTCGTGGGTTACGACCAGGCGGTGGCTACCGTGGTGGTGCACGCGCAGAGCCGATTGGAGAGCCCGACCACGTGAGTCCGGACAACGCGAACACCGAGGCCGAACTCGGATACGAGGCCGCGAGGGACGAACTGGTGGAGGTGGTCCGCCGGCTCGAGGGGGGCGGACTGTCGCTCGAGGACTCCTTGACGCTGTGGGAGCGCGGCGAGGCTCTCGCGAAGCTCTGCGAACGGCACCTGGCGGGCGCGCGTGAGCGCATCGACGCGGCGCTGGCGGTCGTCGAGGAAGACGTCTCGACCGAACAGTGAGGCCCTGATCACGGCACTCCTCGTGCGAGGATTGGTCTACCGGTCGGTAGTCGCAGGAGGAGCGCAATGGTGAGCTCAAGCCCGTCCAGCAATCCCACGGAACGTCGCCGCGAGGCACCGGACCGCAACCTGGCGCTGGAACTGGTCCGCGTCACCGAGGCCGCCGCGATGGCCGCAGGCCGCTGGGTCGGCCGCGGTGACAAGAACGGTGGCGACGGAGCCGCTGTCGACGCCATGCGCAAGCTGATCGGCACGGTGTCCATGAGCGGCGTGGTCGTCATCGGCGAGGGCGAGAAGGACGAAGCGCCCATGCTGTACAACGGTGAGGAAGTGGGCAACGGCGACGGCCCGGCGTGCGACGTCGCGGTCGACCCGATCGACGGCACCACCCTGATGGCGAAGGGCATGCCGAACGCGCTGGCGGTGCTCGCCGTCGCCGAGCGCGGCGCGATGTTCGACCCGTCCGCGGTCTTCTACATGGAAAAGCTCGCCGTCGGCCCCGAGGCCGCCGACGTCATCGACCTCACCGCGCCGATCGCGGAGAACGTCCGGCGTGTCGCCAAGGCCAAGCACATCGACGTGTCGGACGTGACGGTGTGCATTTTGGACCGTCCCCGCCATGATCGGCTGATCAGCGAAGTGCGCGCCGCCGGTGCCCGCATTCACTTCATCTCCGACGGCGACGTAGCGGGAGCGATCTCCGCGGCACGTCCCGACACGGGCGTGGACATGCTGATCGGCATCGGTGGCACCCCGGAGGGAATCATCGCCGCCGCGGCGCTCAAGTGCATGGGCGGCGCGATCCAGGCCCGGTTGTGGCCCAAGGACGACGAGGAACGGCAGAAGGCGATCGACGCGGGTCACGACCTCGACAGGGTGCTGGCCACCGATGACCTCGTGCGCGGCGACAACGTGTTCTTCTGCGCAACCGGAGTGACTGACGGTGATCTGGTTCGCGGCGTGCGCTACCGGGCGGGCGGGTGCACCACGCAGTCCATCGTGATGCGTTCCAAGTCGGGCACGGTGCGGATGATCGACGGTTTCCACAGGTTGACCAAGCTCCGCGAATACTCCTCAGTGGACTTCGACAGTCTGCCCGGCGACGAGGACGCCCTGCCCCCGCTCCCGTAACAACTGTGAACCTTCGACGCAGGGCGGCCGGCCGTTCGGTCCCGGTCGCGCTGCGAGGCCTGTCCACGCTTTCCGTCCTCCTCCCCAGCACCGGCAGGCGGAGGAGGAAGGAGACCGTGGGCCGTTCGGACCACGGAACACGGAACGTGGTTGAATCATGACCCTCTGCGGGTAACCGCACTGCGAAGGAGTGATTCGAGATGGCTATCGGGAAACGACTGACCGCAACTGTGATCACTGCCCTCGCATTCTCGTTCGCCACGGGTGTGACACCCGCGTTCGCCGGCACCGGCACGCCCTGCAACATCGCCGAAGGCGCGTGTGTGAAGCTGTCCACCAACCAGGCGTGGCTGGTCCACCAGGGCAACGCGAGCTACGGCCCGGTCCCGGTGACCACCGGCAAGCCGGGTCACGAGACGCCCCTGGGCACGTTCTCGGTGCTGCGCAAGGTGAAGGACGAGTGGAGCAAGCCGTACAACGCTCCGATGCCGTACTCGACGTACTTCACCAGCGACGGCATCGCCTTCCACGAAGGCAGCCTGAGCGCGCAGTCCCACGGCTGCGTGCACTTGTCGCACGAGGCCGCCGTGACCTTCTTCGACAACCTGATGATCGGTGAGCAGGTCCAGGTCGTGAGCTAACCGGCGTTGCTGGAGTGGCCGGGGAACAGGTGCGCTTGCGGGTTGAGTTCAACCGCGATGTTGTTCACCGCCGTCGCGGCCTCGCCGAAGCCGGTCGCGATCAGCTTCACCTTGCCCGGGTACGCGGCGACGTCGCCCGCCGCGTACACCCGGTCCCGTTTGGTCCGCATCGTCGTGTCGACCAGCACGGCGCGGTGGTCGAGTTCGAGTCCCCACGACTCGATCGGCCCGAGGTCGGC
>DASYMV010000360.1:0-7547 GCA_036008865.1 Pseudonocardiaceae bacterium
TGCGAACAAGGCGTTCACCTGCTCCCGCGCTCTGATCGTCTTCCGCAGGCGGGCCCGAACCTCGCGGCGTCGAACCCCTGCACCTGACGATGCTCACGACGGATCATCTGTCAGACCAGGGTCGAAAGTCACTGTGCCGCAAGAAATCCGAAGATGTTCGCCACACGATGTCGGGTCTTTCCCTCCATCGGTCCACAATGGATCGCATGGGAAATCGCCTCTTGTGTTACCGCCAGGAGTCCACCCGGTTTCCAACGGACGCGGAACCGCGGAACTGACCGAACGCGTTCCCACTCGCCAGTCAGTTGTTTCGGCTACGAGCGGACAACCGACCTCGCGTTCCGCGGCCACGCCGCCTCGTGACGGACGGTGTGCCACCAGCACTTCTCGGCGATCACGGCTGAGACCCGCCCCACCCGCTTCTACCACCGGGGTCAGCCGGCCCGACGCCGACTCCCCGGTTGACGCACCAGCGGAAACCTCACGCGCTGTCCTTTGCGGACCCGAAGTTCATCACCCAGGACAGCGGATCGTCGGCGGACGACCACCGCGCACCGACATCCGCGCGGGCCAGTACCTCCTCCGGCGGGCAACTACATCGCGCAGACCTCTTCGGCCTGCCCCACCTCGGCTACGCCGACGCCCCGAACTCGCGCGGTCGGGCACGGACGTGTTCAACCGGTGGCAACCTGCTGCACCCGCTCCCGCAGCTCACATCACGCGAGTGGTGATCAACGTGCGAGACGGGCGATCAATGACGAGGCCACCGAGATGCCCAGCGCGGCGGCGAGGACGAGCACGCCGAAGTCGAGCGGTAGCCGGGCCGGGGTGCCGATGAGCAGGCCACGCAGCGCGTCGACCTCGTAGGTGAGCGGGTTGACGTGGCTGATCACACGCAACCAGCCGGGCATGAGGTCGACGGGGTAGAGCGCGTTCGACGCGAAGAACAACGGCATGGTGATCGCCTGCCCGATACCCATCAGACGTTCACGTGATCCGACCAGTCCCGCGATCGTGATGGACAGGCAGCAGAAGAACGCCGAGCCGAGCACGATCGTCACCGCGACCGCCAGCAACCGCAACGGGTTCACGGTCAGCGCGACACCGAGCAACGCCGCGAGGACGAGCACCACGACGCCTTGCAGGAGCGCCCGCACGCCGGCGGCGAAAGCCTTTCCGGTGACCAGTGCGGCCCGCGGCGTGGGAGTGACCAGGAGTTTGGCCAGCACTCCGGCGTCACGCTCCCAGATGATCTGGATCCCGTAGAAGATGGCGATGAACAACGCGGACTGCGCGATGATGCCGGGCGCGAGGTAGTCGAGGTACGGGATCGCCCCGGTGGGGATCGCACGCAAGTGGCTGAACGTCTGCCCGAAGATCAGGAGCCACAGCGCGGGCTGAATCGCCCTGGTGATCAGCTCGGTTCGGTCGTGCCGGAGCCTCTGCAGCTCCACCAGGCACATGGTGGCCACGCGGGAAAGCAGCAACCGCAACGGGTTGAGGCGTCGCTCAGCCCAGGCGACGCGCGTTGCGACGTGCGATGCGGACATCCCGGATCCCTCCTCCCGTCTCGTTCAGGTCGTCTCCAGTGGCGACGCGGAACACGTCGTCCAAAGTGGACTGTTCAGGCAGGTTCGCCTTGAGTTCGTCCGGGCTGCCCAGCGCGGTGATCCGGCCGCGGTGCATCAGCGCCACGCGATCGCAGTACTGGTCCGCCTCGTCCATGTAGTGCGTGGTGACCAGCACCGTCATCCCGGTTTCCCGCCGCACCTCGGAGATCCGCTCCCACACGTTGGTCCTGGCCACCGGGTCCAGCCCGATCGTCGGCTCGTCGAGCACGATCAGGCGCGGTCCGCTGACCAGTGCCTGGGCGAGCTCCAGCCGCCGGATCATGCCGCCGGAGTAGGTCGCCGCGGTGCGGTCCGCGACGTCGAGCAGACCGACTGCGTGCAGCGCATCATCCACGGCAGCTCGTCGCTGCGCGCGCGGCACGTCGAACAGCCGCGCGAACAGCGCCACGTTCTCGCGGCCGGTGAGCACCGAGTCCGCGGAGAGTTGCTGGGGTACGTACCCGATCAAGCGTCTGACCGCCAGCTTCGCGCGCGCCACGTCGATGCCGAACACCTCGACGGTGCCCGGCACGGCCGGCAACAGGGTGGTCATGAGGCGGATCGTGGTCGTCTTGCCCGCGCCGTTCGGGCCGAGCAGCCCGAAGACCTCCCCTTCGTCGACCTCGAGGTCGACGCCGTCCACCGCGGTGATGTCCCCGAACGCGTAGCGCAACCCCCGGCAGCGAACCGCCACTTCCGTCATGTGCTCGACTCCTCCTGCTCGGCCACCGCGGCGAGCAGCCTGCGCAAGGCGGGCAATGCCTGCTCAACCGTCTCCACGTCCCGTGCATCGAGCCGCGCCAGGCCGCCGTTCACCAGCCGGGTACGCGCCTCCCGCCACCGGGCCAAGCGCCGTTGTGCCGCGGGAGTCAGCCGCAGGCGTACGGCTCGGCGGTCTTCCGGATCGGTCTGCCTGCGCAGCATCCCGGCGTCCGCCAGCTGGTTGACCAGGGTGCTGACCGAGTTCCCGGCCAGGTGCAACTCCCGCGCGGCCGCGGCCACGCCGATGCCCGGCCGGTCCTCGACCACCTTGAGCAGCTCGATCTGCGCACCGCGAAGCGCCGGGCCGGGCAGTTCGTTGCGCAGCCGTCTGCGCACCAACCGCCGCAGCCCCGCGGTCACCGCCATCAGCTCGTCCGCGACAACTGTGCTCACCAACCCATATTAGCTCTCATTAGGAGCTAATGTCTCACGTCCGGCGAGCGGACGTGGCCGGGCGTAGCGTTGCTGCACAACCGGCGAATCGAGGCGCCATGGGCCAACCGGCGGGGCCGGCCGCGCGAGAGGGCACCCGGATCGCGTTTCCGGAGGTCGCCGTGACGCTGCGGGTCAACGGCGCCTCCACGCACCTCGCACTGGACACCAGGGTGACTCTGCTCGACGCACTGCGTGAGCACCTGGCCCTGACCGGCACCAAGAAGGGCTGTGACCAGGGTGCGTGCGGAGCGTGCACCGTCCTGGTCGACGGCCGGCGCGTGCTGTCCTGCCTGATGCTCGCCGTGACCTGCGAGGGCCGCGAGGTCGTCACGATCGAGGGCCTGTCGGAAGACCTGGCCGTGCGTCCCCTGCAGGAGGCGTTCGTCCGTCACGACGCCCTGCAGTGCGGCTACTGCACGCCCGGGCAGATCGTGTCCGCGGTCGCGCTGCTGGCCGAGGGACGCGCGGAGTCGGATGAGGATGTCCGCGAGTTCATGAGCGGCAACATCTGCCGCTGCGGCGCCTACCCGAACATCGTCGCGGCGATTCGCGACGTCGCGTCCGGGAGCACTGATGCGCTCGTTTGACTACTCCCGAGCGACGGCTGTCGGCGAAGCCGTCGCGACGGTGGCCGCGGATCCCGCCGCGGCATTTCTGGCCGGCGGCACGACACAGGTCGATCTGATGAAGGACGGCGTGCTCGCGCCCGCCAGGCTGGTCGACATCACCCGTCTGCCGCTGCGGTACGTGCACCACGGGCAGGACGCCGTCCACGTCGGTGCCCTGACGAGCATGGAAGAACTCGCCGCCGACCCGGTCGTGGCGCAACGCCTGCCGGTGATGCGCGAGGCACTCCTGCTCGGCGCCTCGGTGCAGTTGCGCAACATGGCGACGATGGGCGGAAACCTCTTGCAGCGCACAAGATGCCGCTACTTCCGCGACCTCACCTGCCCGTGCAACAAGCGCGAGCCCGGAACCGGTTGCGCTGCACTGCAAGGTGTTCACCGCATGCACGCGGTGCTCGGCACCAGCGAGCACTGCATCGCAACCCACGCCTCGGACGTGGCCGTGGCACTGGTCGCGCTCGACGCCGTCGTACACGTCCAGGGCCCGGAGGGCGAACGAGCGATCCCGTTGACCGACTTCTACCTCCTGCCGCGCGAGGAGCCCAACCGCGAGAACGTGTTGAGACACGGTGAGCTGATCACGTCGATCGAGGTGCCTCTGCTGCCCGCGAACGCACGCTCGGTCTACCTGAAGGTTCGCGACCGAACCTCGTACGAGTTCGCGCTCTCGTCCGCCGCGGTCGCGCTGGTCGTGCGGGACGGCGTGATCCGTGAGGCTCGGGTCGGTCTCGGCGGGGTCGCGACGGTCCCGTGGCGGGCCGGCGGCGCCGAGGACGTGCTGCGCGGAGCTCGTGCGGGTGCGGAGGTCTTCCAGTCCGCGGCACAAGCGGCCGTGCAGGGCGCGATTCCGCACCGCGACAACGCTTTCAAGATCGAACTGGCGAAGCGGACCGTCGTCCGCGCCCTGCAGACGGTGTCGGACAAGGCGTCATGACCGTCGTGGAACGCGGCAACCTGGTGGGCGTGGCGGTGGACCGCGTGGACGGTCCGCTGAAGGCCGCAGGCGCGGCACGCTACCCCTCGGACTTCATGCCGGACGACCTCGCGCACGCGGTCCTGGTGCAGAGCACGATCGCGGCCGGCCGGATCCGCCGGATCGAGACGGGACCGGCGCGGGCCGCTCCCGGTGTGCTGACGGTGATCACGCACGAGAACACGCCTCGGCTCGGGCGCGGGCCCGACCCGGTGTTCGCGCCGCCGCCACCACTGCAGGACGACCGGATCCTGCATCACGGGCAGCACATCGCGGTCGTGGTCGCCGAGACGCCGGAGGAGGCCACGGCGGCCGCTCGGCTCGTCGAGGTCGACTACGAGCGCACGGAACCGTTGCTCGACCTGGACGATCCCCGCGCGGAGCAGGTGCACGACCCCGGTGCACGCGACCTGTCACGAGGCAACGCACGGCGCGCACTGGCGTCGGCCCAGGTCCTGATCGACGTCACCTACTCGACCGCTGCGGAGACCAACAACCCGATGGGGCTCTTCACCACGGTCGCCACCTGGGACGGCGACGCGCTCACCGTCCACGACTCGACCCAGTGGCCCGTGTTCGTGCGGGCGACGCTGGCTGCGGCGTTCGGCGTGCCGCAGGACGGTATCCGCGTCCTCGCGCCCTTCGTGGGAGGTGCTTTCGGCTCGGGGCTCAGGGTGTGGCCGCACGTGGTGCTGGCCGCGCTCGCGGCGCGGCAAGTGGACCGCCCCGTCAAGCTGGTGCTGAACCGGGCACAGATGTTCACCTCCGTCGGCTACCGGCCGCCGACGGTCCAGCGCCTCAGGATCGGCGCCACGCACACCGGCGAACTCGTCGCTCTCGAGCACGAAGGTGTCGAGCCCGTCGCGATGGAGGACGACTACGCCGAGTCCCTCACCACCGCGAGCGCACTGCTCTACGCCTGCCCCGACGTCTCGGCGCGGTTGCGCCAGGTGAGGCTCAACGTGGCCTGCCCGACCTGGATGCGCGGTCCCGGCGAAGGCCCTGGCGTGCACGCGCTGGAGTGCGCGCTGGACGAACTCGCCGACCGGATCGGCGTGGACCCGCTGGACCTGCGGTTGCGCAACTACTCGGAGGTCAACCCGCAGACCGGGAAACCGTGGACCACCAACGCATTGCGCGAGTGCTACGAGCGTGGCGCCGAGCGGTTCGGGTGGTCACGGCGCAACCCGGAGCCGCGTTCCACGCGCGACGGCCGGATGCTCGTCGGCTACGGGATGGCCAGTGCCTTCTACCACTACGTGCAGAACCCGTGCCAGGTGCGGGCGACGCTGTTCGGCGACGGGAGCGCGTACGTGCGCAGCGCCGCGACCGACATCGGGACCGGCACCTACACGGTCATGACGCAGGTGGCCGCCGAGGTGCTCGGGTTACCCGTCGACCGCGTCCGGTTCGACCTGGGTGACACCGAGATGCCACCCGCGACCCGGCAGGGCGGCTCGGGACTCACCGCAGCACTCGGCAGCGCCGTCCACAACGCCTGCCGCGAACTCGTGCGCAGCGTCCTCGACCTCGTTCGCGACGACGCCCACTCGGCATTGCGGGGCTGCGGCCCTGACGACGTCTCGGTCGACGACGGCCGCATCATCCGCACCGACGACCCGTCCCGCGGCGAGACCTTCGCCGAGATCCTCGCCCGTCGCGGCCTCGCTGAACTGACCGCCGACGGCAGCAGCGAACGGCGCGAGGACCTCGACGGCGAGCCGGGAGTCTTCTCCGCCAAGTTCGCCGAGGTTCACGTGGATCCGGACCTCGGCGTGGTGCGCGTCGTGCGCGTCGTGGCCGCCGTCGACGGCGCGCGCATCCTCAACGAGAAGACCGCGACCAGCCAGATCATCGGCGGCACGGTGGGCGGCATCGGGATGGCCCTGCTGGAGAGGACCGAATCCGACCCCGGCACCGGACGCATCGCGAACGCCACCTTCGGCGACTACCTCGTCCCGGTGTGCGCCGACGTGCCCCACGTCGACGTGGTGTTCGTCGGTGAACGCGATGCGGCGAACCCGATCGGTGTGAAGGGCATCGCGGAGATCGCCATCGTCGGCGTCGCCCCCGCGATCGCCAACGCCGTCTTCCACGCCACCGGCCGGCGCATCCGGTCGCTGCCCATCACCCTGGAAAAGCTGCTCTGAGCGCATGGTCCGGCGAGCGGGACGCGCGCCGAGTGCGAGGAGTTCCGCAGCCACGCACCGGAACGCGGCACGCGGCTGCACAATCCGCTCACCAGCCGAGGAGACCACAGCGGGCGAAGGGCCCGCCTGGCCGACCTGAGCCCCGCCGCTACGGCAGGATCGTGGCGAGTTCCTTGGGCATCGCGGACTTGACGTCCTCCCATTCCCCCTCGGTGATGTTGACCCGCAACGCCTCCAGCACGGTCGGAATCAGACGTTCCACGCCACCCTCGACGTCGTACGGGAAGTCCTCGGCGACGCGCTGAAGGATCTCGTCGCGGTGCATCTTCATCGGCACCCTGGACGGGACCCAGCCCTCGAAGTAGATGCCGCGGACGAGCATCGGCAGCTGGGCGGAGAGCTGCGCCGCCTCCTCCACGGTCAACCGGTCGCGCAGCGCGTGGAGCACGGCGCGCAGCGCCGCGTAGGACTGCCGCCGCAGGTCGTGGGGCCAACCGTAGGCCTGCTCGATCAGCTTCAGGATGTGGTTCGTCTTGTCCATCGTCGTCGCGAACGTCGAGAATCCTTTGTCACTCATGGATGGTGCCTCTCTGGTCTGGCGGATCGGGCCTCACACGGCGAACGGGTAGGTCTCGGGGATCTCGCCCTCCTTCCACTCGGCGGTCCGCTCGAGCGGTTCGAGGGCGCGCGTCTCGTCGATGTGGATCATCGCGTCGAACTGGTCGGCCGGACGAGCTCGGAAGTAATGGCTCTGCCGCTCGGTCTGCGGCCGGTAGACGACGCCGATCGCTCGTTGCAGACGCGCCACTCGCAACGCCTGCGCCGCCCGCGGTGCGGCACCGAACGCGATCAGGAACTCCTTCTCCCCCACCTCGTGGTAGAGCTCCTCGATGCTGTCGGGCAGCGCGGGGCGCACCCATTTGCGCTGGGCGGGCGCGCCCCAGTCATCGGCCGCCGTCACGGTGCCCGTGCAGGTCGTGAAACCGATGCT
>DASYMV010000361.1:0-2486 GCA_036008865.1 Pseudonocardiaceae bacterium
CTGCGGTTGGCCTCCACGGCCTCCGGGCGGTCGCCGACGTGGTCACCGAGGTTGAACGACTCGTACGGTGCCTTGGACACACCGCCATCACGGGTGGTCACGACTCGACGGATGCGCAAGCTGCCTTCGTTCACGTGAGCAGTTTTTCACGTGAACCGCGGGAGATCAGCGCCGCATGAACGGCGGGACGTCCACCTCGTCGTCGGGATCGTCGTCGGTCACCGGGACGGGGCGACCGGGCAGCGAACTGCCCGCACCGTGCTGGCTCGGCAGACCGCTCTGCGACAGCGAGCGCGGCATGCTCGGCTGCGAGGACGTGTAGCTGTTGCCCTGGGACTGCGGCTGGGGCTGCGGCGGCACGGTGGTCGCCGGGCGCGGCGACTCGGGCTGACCGACCGGGGTGGGCGGGGCCTGCACCACCACCGGCGGCGGCGTGGACGGAGCCGGAGGTGGCGTCGCCTGGCCGACCTGGCCCGCCTCTCCCGCCGCAACGGTGCCGCTGCGCAGCGCGGTGGGCTCGAGCTTCTTGTGCGTCGGCCCGCCGGCGTCGAATCCCGCCGCGATCACGGTGACCCGCACCTCGTCGCCCAGCGAGTCGTCGATGACCGTTCCGAAGATGATGTTCGCGTCCGGATGGGCCGCCTCCTGCACCAGCGAGGCGGACTCGTTGATCTCGAACAGGCCGAGGTCGGAACCGCCCGCGATGGACAGCAGCACGCCGTGCGCGCCCTCCATCGAGGCCTCCAGCAGCGGCGAGTTGATGGCCTTCTGCGCGGCCTGGACCGCTCTTCCCTCGCCGCGCGCGGAGCCGATGCCCATCAGGGCGCTGCCGGCGCCGGACATGACGCTCTTCACGTCGGCGAAGTCGAGGTTGATCAGACCCGGCGTGGTGATCAGGTCCGTGATGCCCTGGACACCGGAGAGCAGCACCTCGTCCGCGGAGCGGAAGGCGTCCATCAGGCTCACGCCGATGTCACCGAGCTGCAACAGCCGGTCGTTCGGGATCACGATGAGGGTGTCGCACTCGTTGCGCAGCGCCTGGATGCCGTCTTCGGCCTGCTTCGCACGGCGCTTGCCCTCGAACGAGAACGGCCTGGTGACCACACCGATGGTCAACGCACCCTGCTTGCGCGCCATCGCGGCGATCACGGGCGCGCCACCGGTGCCGGTGCCACCACCCTCGCCTGCGGTCACGAACACCATGTCGGCGCCCTTGAGGACCTCTTCGATCTCCTCGCGGTGGTCCTCGGCGGCCCTGTGGCCCACGTCCGGGTTCGCGCCGGCGCCGAGGCCGCGGGTCAGTTCCCGGCCGATGTCGAGCTTGACGTCGGCATCGGACATCAGCAGTGCCTGGGCATCGGTGTTGACCGCGATGAACTCGACGCCCTTGAGCCCGACCTCGATCATGCGGTTGACGGCGTTGACACCGCCGCCACCGATGCCGACGACCTTTATCACCGCGAGATAGTTGTGCGGGGGCGTCATCGGATCCGCCTTCCTGATCGTGGCTCGTGCTGTGGTGCTGGGTGGTGGCCCGGTCGGCCCTCGCGGACCTCATCGGAGATCTCCACCCGGATTGGAAGCTCTCAACCTCAACCAGAGGTTCAGAGTTATGTCAACCCCGTCTGTGCTGCTGGACGGTAGGCACCGAAAATGCCTTGGTCCAGCAGCCACGCCGCGTGTCGCAGCACTATCAACACTGTGTGCAACCGCTACTCGCCGGTGACCCCGTCCAGCAGCTCGCGCACAACGTCGAGGTGCCCCGTGTGCCGTCCGGTCTCCTCGACCATGTGAAGCAGCACCCAGCGCACCGAAACAGTGCCATCGCCCCGGAACGGAACCTCGTGATCGAGATCCAGCCCCGCGACGATCTCGCGACTCACCGCGCACTGCGCAGCGTAGTCGGCCAGCAATCCGGTGATCGCCTCGCCTTCCTCGATCCGCCAGTCCGCGTCCGGGTCTTCTTTCGCGTACGGCGCCCGGTTCGGCTTCCCGGCGAGCACGACACCGAACCAGTAGTCCTCGACCCACCGCAGGTGCTTGACGATGCCCGCGGCGGTGAGCAGCGGTGACGGCAGCGTGGACCGGACGGCGTCGGCATCGGGCAGCCCGACGCACTTGTGCTCGACGGTCGCCCGCAGGAAGTCGAGGAAGCCCTCGGTGGTGGACCTCTCGTCGCCGTTCCACGGCGGGTCGACGCGGCTGTCGATGATCTCGTCGGAAGTCATGCCGGGCAGTATCGGCGCGAGCCCCGGCAACGGCGATCGCGTTTCCCGTCGGGGTGCCTGAGGGTTCGACTCGGCGTGCTTGAGCGTTCGACTCGCGGTCAGGAAACGGTGGGCAGGTCGGGGCTGGACACGTCGAACGTGGTGCCGTCCCTGGTCAACAGCACCATCAGCACGGCGCCCTTGCGCGACGAGTCGGCGACGCCGCCCCAGCGGACCTCACGACCGGCACTGAGCTTGAGCCGCACGTCCCCACCGGTC
>DASYMV010000362.1:0-5732 GCA_036008865.1 Pseudonocardiaceae bacterium
TGCTCTACGACCGGCCGCATTCGCTGGTGCGGCAGTCGTGGGCTCCTGTCGACATGCGGTCGGGCGGGACGGTCAACGTCGACGGCTTCGGCGTCGGCTGGTACCCCCATCTCGGTGGGGAGCCGGTCCGTTACCGCCGCGCCGGGCCGATCTGGGCGGACGAGAACCTACCGGGCCTGGCCAGGACGAGCACGGCGACCGCGGTGCTGGCCGCCATCCGCTCCGGCACGGTCGGCATGCCGGTGACGGACACCGCCTGCGCCCCGTTCGCCGACGGGCGCTGGTTGTTCAGCCACAACGGCGTGGTGAGGGACTGGCCTGCCGCGGTGTCGGACATCGCCAAGACGCTTCCCGTGACCGATCTGCTGACTCTGGACGCGCCGACCGATTCGGCGCTGCTCTGGGCGCTGGTCCGCAACCGGCTGCGCCAAGGCCAGGATCCCACCTCCGCGGTGGGTGCCGTCGTCGCGGACGTCGCCGCGGCCGCACCCGGCTCGCGGTTGAACCTGCTGCTCACCGACGGTGATGTGCTGATCGGCACGGCCTGGACGCACGCGCTCTCCCTGCTGGTCACGGACACCGCGGTGGTGCTGGCGTCAGAGCCCTACGACTCCGACGAGCGCTGGCAGGAGATCCCGGACGGCCACCTGGTCGTCGCCACGCGAGGAGAGGGAACCACATCGTCCACAGTGGACGTTCGAGCGATGGGGCAGAGCCCACTAGGTAGAACAGGACGGACATGACCGAACCAGTGGTGGATGTGCATCTGACCGCCGAGGATGCAGCGCAGGCCCTGCGCGCCGACGTGCGCGCCGGGCTGACCGCGCGGCCGAAGTGGGTCTCTCCCAAGTACTTCTACGACGCCCGCGGCAGCGAGCTGTTCGAGGAGATCACCCGGCTCCCCGAGTACTACCCGACGCGGGCGGAGCGGGAGATCCTCGCCGAGCGCGCGGCCGAGATCGCCCGGACGACCGGAGCGCACACGCTCGTCGAACTCGGTTCGGGATCCTCGGAGAAGACGCGCCTGCTGCTGGACGCGTTGCGCAGGCACGGAAGTCTTCGGGAGTTCGTCCCGCTCGACGTTTCCGCGACTGCGCTGCGAGAGGCCGCCGCGGCCATCCTCACCGGCTACCCCGGCCTGTCCGTGCACGGGGTGGTCGGAGACTTCACCCAGCACCTCGGCTTGCTGCCGGGCACCGACCCGCGACTCGTCGCATTCCTCGGTGGCACCATCGGCAATTTGATCCCCGAGGAGCGCGAGAAGTTCCTCGGCGCGCTGCGCGACGTGCTCGACGGCGGCGAGTGGCTGCTCCTCGGCACCGACCTGGTCAAGGACCCGGACGTGCTCGTGCGGGCCTACGACGACGCGCAGGGAGTCACCGCGGAGTTCAACCGCAACGTGCTTCGCGTGCTCAACCGCGAACTGGACGGTGACTTCGACGTCAACGGCTTCAGGCACGTCGCGCTGTGGAACGCTGAACAGGAATGGATCGAGATGCGGTTGCGCGCCGAGCGTGCGACACGGGTCCGGCTGGCGGCACTCGACCTCGACGTCGAATTCGCCGAGGGGGAGGAATTGCGCACAGAGGTGTCGTCGAAGTTCCGCCGGGAGCGAGTGGAGACGGAACTGCAGACGACGGGCTTCGAACTGCACCGGTGGTGGACCGACTCGGCCGGTCGTTTCGCGCTGTCGCTCGCTCGCGCGCTGTAGTGGTTCTGCGAAGTCGCCGACGGCCACGAACCCACAAAACCATCCGATCTGCGGATAGTGCCGGAACACTTCCGGTGGCAGTTCCTCTCCTATAGCGTCGCAATTCGTGGGGCGGTGACTCTCTGGAGATCAAAGGAGCACCGCTGTGGGAATAGCAGACATAGCGCGCAGATCGGCATTGGCCGTCGCGCTGGCGTTCGGCACCACGGTGACCGGCGGGACCGCCGTCGCGCAGCAGGATCCGGCCTCGGCCGACGCGGTCGCCGGGCCGGTGGCGTGGTCCCGGTGCGCGGCCGACGTGCTAGCCGAGATCCCGGTCGGCCAGCGCAACAAGGTGAGTTGCGCGAACTACCGGGTCCCGTTGGATTACGGCAAGCCCCGCGGTGCCAGCATCGGCATCGCGATGATGCGCTGGCCCGCTGACGACCAGGCGCACAAGATCGGCTCGTTGTTCATCAATCCCGGCGGCCCCGGTGGCGGCGGCCTGACAGACCCCGCCCAAGGCAGTTCATTGTTCCAGCCCGAGGTCCTCAAGCGGTTCGACCTCATCGGGTTCGACCCCAGAGGTGTGGGTCGCAGCGCACCGTTGCGCTGCTTCAAGACCAACGAAGAGGCGAACGAGGTCTTCGGCCGCAGGACGCCGGCCCCGGTCACCAGAACCCAGATCCGCGACACGATGGACGCGACGAACGACTACACCGGTGCCTGTGCGCGAAACGCCGGTGAGCTGCTTCAGCACATGTCCACGGAGGACGTCGTCCGCGACCTCGACCTGATGCGCCAGGGCGTGGGTGACAAGGGGCTCAACTACGTCGGCTTCTCCTACGGCACGCTGATCGGCGCCACCTACGCCAACATCTTCCCGGGCAACTCCCGCGCACTCGTGATCGACGGCAACGTCGACCCGGCGCTGCGCACGAGCAACGGCGCGGAGTACGACCGGCAGCGCGCGCAGGGCTTCGAGATCGCACTTGACGCGTTGCTCAAGCGATGCGCCGCCGAGGGCGCCAAGTGCGCGTTCAACGACGGCGACCCGCGGGCGAAGTTCGACGAGATCCGCGACCATCTGCGCACCACGCCCGTGACACTGCCCTCCGGCGCCTCGGTCACCTACTCCGGTTTCACCGGCCGCGTCAGCAGCAACCTGTACTCGCCGGATAAGTTCAAGGCGCTCGCCACGTGGCTGCAGGGCATCTACGGCGTGCTGCACCCCTCAGGCGCGACGATCCAGACCGAGGTCGCCGACCTGCCGCTGCTGAACAACAAGCACGGCCTCGCCGACGTCGTAGGCGACACCGCCTACGACAGCGATGACTCCTACTACGGCGTGAACTGCACCGACAAGCCGTTCCTGCGGAACCCGCAACTGTTCCCGAACGTGGCCGACCGGTGGGAGCGCGAGTCGCCGACCTTCGGTCGCAAGCAGGCCGCTTCCGACCTGCTGACCTGCGCCAGCTGGCCGGTGCAGCACCCGGTCCGCTACGCCGGCCCGTGGAACCACAAGACGCCGAACCCGGTCATCGTGGTTGGCAACTACTACGACCCCGCGACCCAGTACCAGTTCGCGCAGCGCATGGCGAAGGAACTGGGCAACTCGCGACTTCTCAGCGTGGACGCGTTCGGCCACTGCATCCTGGGCGAGAGCGCGGGTGCCGACACCGCGGTGACGAAGTACCTGATCAACCTCGAGGCTCCGGCCAACGGGCAGGTCTTCAAGCCCAACGTCCAGCCGTTCAACTGATCCGTGCTCCTCACGTAGCGTTCGGACATGTCCGACGCAGGCGAAGTGCGGCACGAACTGGCCCGGCAGGTGCGCGATCGCCTCGTGGAGGCGGGTCTCCCCGCGTACCTGCCGAGCGACGGGTTCCACTACTCCGGCGCCGACATCGAGGTGGACCTCGACAACGAGCAGGCGGGCGTGTTCGTCACGTGGCAGGTCGGCGAAGAACTGTCCCGTGCCGTGACCGCGAGCATCATCAACGACCAGGCGGACGACCCGAGCGTCGAACGTTCGGCTGCGATCACGCTCGTCATGCGCGACGCCCTCATGACCATCCTCGAAGCTGAAGGCTTCTCGGTGGAGAACTCCGGCGACCACATGCGGCCGGCGGCGCTCCAGGTCCTGTCCGTGCCCGCGGCCGGGTAGCGCGGCACCAGCGGGGCCTGCGAACGCCGCCTCCGTGGCTCAGCCGAGGATGCTGCGCCCCATCAGCACCAAGGCGCTGACCGCGGACAGGATGAGCACCGGATACCGGATGCCCTTGGCGTCGACCACCTTGCGCAACGGGCTGGACAGCAGGAAACCGACGACGAGGAACGGGATCAGCGCCGCCCCGGCCGCGAGGTCGTGCGTGTGCACGTGCCCGGCCGCGAGCAGTCCGATCATCGAGGTGACCGACCCCATCACGAAGTAGGCGCCGAGCGTTGCGCGGACTTCTGCTCCGGTGGAGTTCTGGTACAGCATCGCGACCGGCGGGCCGCCGATGGAGGTCGACGTGCCGAACGAGCCGCTGGCCAGACCGGCCGCCACGAGTGCCCGCGGAGTCGGGTGCGGGGTCCACGAGATCACCGACAGCGCGACGCACACCAGTACGGAAACCCCGACGAGCAGGCTGAACTGCTTCTGGTTCAACATGCCCACGAGCAGCACGCCGATCACCGTGCCCGGCAGCCGCCCCAGCATGGCCCAGCCGACCCCGCGCCAGTCGACGTGCTCGTGTTCGCGGAACAGACTCATCACCGAGTGCGTGCTGGTCGTGACGAGGATCGGTACGGGCACCAGCGACGGGTCGACCAGGGCCACGATCGGCACGGCCACCAACGCGAGCCCGAAGCCCACCAACCCCTGGACCAGTCCGCCGAGCATGACCACGATCCCCGCGAGCAGCAACCCGACCGACATGCTTAGCGATGCTAACGTGCATGCGCTTCGGGGCCCGCAACGGCCGGGGTCGGCCGCCCGCGGAGTTGGTGGTGGTCAAGGGCCGATTCCGGCGATGTCGGTGGTACTTGCAGACGCCCCGACACCCTGCGGTGCACTGGAAAGTGGAAGGGCCGCCCACCGGAGTGGACGGCCCTTCCGGGAAGTGCTCAGCGGATCAGCTGCGCACCATCTTGCGCAGCACGTACTGCATGATGCCGCCGTTGCGGTAGTAGTCCGCCTCACCGGGGGTGTCGATGCGGACGAGCGCGTCGAACTCCACCGTGGAGCCGTCCTGCTTCGTGGCGACGACCTCGACCGTCTGCGGCGTCTCACCGTCGTTGAGCTCGGTGATACCGGTGAAGTCGAAGGTCTCCGTGCCGTCCAGACCCAGCGACGCGGCGTTCTCGCCCGCGGGGAACTGCAGCGGCAGGACGCCCATGCCGATCAGGTTCGAGCGGTGGATGCGCTCGAACGACTCGGCGATGACCACGCGCACACCCAGTAGCGAGGTGCCCTTGGCCGCCCAGTCACGCGACGAGCCGGAGCCGTACTCCTTGCCGGCGAGCACGACCAGCGGCACGCTCGCCTCGGCGTAGGCCACGGACGCGTCGTAGATCGTGGTCTGCTCGCCACCGGCCAGGAAGTTGCGGGTGAAGCCGCCCTGCACGTCGTCGAGCAGCAGGTTGCGCAGCCGGATGTTGGCGAACGTGCCGCGGATCATGACCTCGTGGTTTCCGCGGCGTGAGCCGTAGGAGTTGAAGTCCTTGCGCGCGACACCGTGCTCGGTCAGGTACTTGCCCGCGGGCGAGTCCTGCTTGATGGCACCGGCGGGGGAGATGTGGTCGGTGGTCACCGAGTCACCCAGCAGCGCGAGCACCCGCGCGCCGCTGATCTCGGTCACCGGTGACGGCTCCATCTGCATGCCCTCGAAGTACGGGGGCTTGCGCACGTAGGTGGAGTCCTCAGCCCACTCGAAGGTCTTGCCGGTGGGCGTGGGCAGCGACTGCCAGCGCTGGTCACCGGCGAAGACGTCTGCGTAGTCCTTGGTGAACATCTCCGAGGTGATGGCCACGGACACGACGTCCTGGACCTCCTGCG
>DASYMV010000363.1:0-1513 GCA_036008865.1 Pseudonocardiaceae bacterium
TGCTCCGGCGACAGCTGCCGCCCCGTCTTGCTCTCGCTCTTTCTCGGACTCACAGCGTCCAATGTCATCACTCACAGTGCCCATCCCGTCGGACCTCAGCCCGGCGCGTTAGGCCGAAAACACCGTTCCCGGGACAGTCCCCGCGGATCCGGTTCATTGGACACGTGTGTCCATTCGGTGTGGAGATGCTCGTTCGAGTGGTCTCTTCCTGGGGTTTCCGGTGTAGGTGAGCATCGTTAGGGCGGCTGTCTTCTTTCTTTAGTTGCGCGTCGGTGTTCGTGCGCGGGTGGCGATTCGTTGGCCCTCGTCATCCGATGCGGCGGCGCCTGTTACGGTCGATCGATGGGGGCTGACTTCATCGTGGATTCGACCGTTGTTCCCAGCGCAATGGGTGACTTGCGTGCCGTTGTGCGCCGGCCGCGGTCCGATCGTCTGGTTCCGGGTTTGGTGTTCGTCGATGGCAGTGGGTGCGGGGGTATCGAGGAGTGGAGCGGCTGGCCCGAGTGGATCAGTGAGTGCGGTGTCGCTGTGCTGGTGCACGACAAGCCTGGTTGCGGTAGGTCGTCTGGGGACTGGCGGACGCAGTCGTTCGTCGATCGGGCGGCGGAGGCGTTAGCTGCGGTCGAGGTGCTGCGAGGGTGGCGGGGTGTCGATCGCAATCGGATAGGCTTGTTCGGGCGGAGTCAGGGCGGTTGGGTGTCGCTGCTGGCGGCGAGTATGGCGCCGGAGGGGATCGACCGGCTGGTGACGGTCAGCGGTCCCGGTGTAAGCATGGCCGAGCAGGAACGTATGCGCATCGACAGCTGGCTTCGTCGTGACGGGGTGGACGGCGAGGATCACGCCGAAGGCATGGCGTGGGTGGACGAACGCACCAAGAGGTTCCGCGCCGGTGAACCGGCTGACCAGGTGATCGACGCTGAGCGGCACTACGCCGACAGGCCTTGGTACGGCGTGGTGACCGAGATAACCGCCACCTCGGCGACGGCGGAGTTCTTCGCGCGCAGTATGGACGTCGATCCTGCGGAGCTGCTTCCCACGCTGACCTGTCCAGTGCTCGCGCTCTTCGGCGGGGACGATGACTCGGTACCTGTGTCCACCAGCGTCGCAAGAATTGCGGCGACCCTGCCCGACGTCGAACGACACCGGCACGGAATCGCGGTGTTCCCCGGTGCCGACCACTTTCTGTTCACGGATGATCCACACCCTGGGATCGCTCGGCGTGACCAACTCGCCGCAGGGTTCCTGCTGATGCTCACGACTTTTCTCAAGCGGTAACCGTTCCGCGTTGATGCCCTCACTCTTGAGGGCGTTTTCCTCTTGTTTCCATAGCGGTTGAGCACTCCGTGGCAGAGTTCCGCGAAGACCAAGACGGCCTTCACTGGCGCGCTCTGGGTATCTGGGAGTGCCTCGAATGACGCCTGTGGGGTTCCAGAACTCCGCTATCAGTTCTGACCTGGCGTTCAGGCTGCCCGCTCGTATTCGTTGATCAGACCTCCCAGGACCGGCCGGCGCG
>DASYMV010000364.1:0-13054 GCA_036008865.1 Pseudonocardiaceae bacterium
GTGGGGCGGCGGGGCTCATCGGCTGCACGCAGCCGCGGCGCATCGCGGCGCGCAGCCTGGCCACGCGCCTGGCCCAGGAGCTGGCCGGCACGCCCAAGGGGTTCGTGGGCCACAAGATCCGTTTCCAGGACGCCACGCGCCCCGAGACGATGATCAAGGTGATGACCGACGGCATTCTGCTGGCGGAGACGCACTCGGACCGGGAGCTCCGCGCCTACGACACGATCATCATCGACGAGGCGCACGAGCGCAGCCTCAACGTGGACTTCCTGCTCGGTTACCTCAAGCAGCTGCTGCCGCGTCGCCCCGACCTGAAGCTGATCATCACCTCGGCGACGATCGACCCGGAGCGGTTCTCCCGGCACTTCGCTGACGCCCCGATCATCGAGGTGTCGGGCCGCACCTACCCGGTGGAGGTCCGCTACCACCCGATCGTCGATCCGGACGACGAGGACGCCGATCCCGATCGCGACCAGACTCAGGCGATCATCGACGCGGTCAACGAGCTGCAGGCGGAGGGACCAGGCGACATCCTGGTGTTCCTCAGCGGTGAGCGGGAGATTCGCGACACCGCGGACGCGCTCAAGCAGCTGGACCTGCCGCGCACCGAGATCCTTCCGCTGTACGCGCGGCTGTCGGTCGGGGAGCAGCACCGGGTGTTCCAGTCCCACACGGGCCGCCGCGTGGTGCTGGCCACCAACGTCGCGGAGACGTCGCTGACGGTGCCCGGCATCAAGTACGTGATCGATCCCGGCAGTGCGCGCATCTCCCGCTACAGCCACCGGCTGAAGGTGCAACGGCTGCCCATCGAGCCGATTTCGCAGGCCTCGGCGAACCAGCGCAAGGGCCGTTGTGGCCGCGTGTCGGAGGGCATCTGCATCCGGCTGTACTCCGAAGAGGACTTCCTGTCCCGCCCGGAGTTCACCGACCCGGAGATCCTGCGCACCAACCTGGCGTCGGTCATCCTGCAGATGACCTCGATCGGTCTCGGTGACATCGCCGCGTTCCCGTTCATCGAAGCGCCCGACGCGCGCAACATCACCGACGGCGTGCAACTGCTGCACGAACTCGGCGCGATGGACCCCGCTGAGAAGGACGTGCGCAAGCGGCTGACGCCGCTGGGTCGCAAGCTGGCGCAACTTCCTGTCGACCCGCGGCTCGCCCGCATGGTCCTGGAAGCCGAACGCAACGGTGCGGTGCGCGAAGTGATGATCATCGCTGCTGCGCTGTCCATCCAGGACCCGCGGGAGCGTCCGTCGGACAAGCAGCAGGCCGCTGACGAGAAGCACGCGCGTTTCGTCGACCCCGATTCGGACTTCCTGTCCTACCTGAACCTGTGGAATTACCTGCGCGAGCAGCAGAAGGCGCTGTCGTCCAACCAGTTCCGCAAGCTGTGCAAGGTGGAGTTCCTGAACTACCTGCGCGTGCGGGAGTGGCAGGACGTCTACACGCAGCTGCGGCAGGTCGCGAAGACCCTGGGCATGTCCATCAGCGACGTGCCCGCCGAGCCGCAGAACATCCACATGTCGCTGCTGTCGGGCCTGCTGTCGCACATCGGTGTCAAGGATGTGCTCAAGCGCGCCAAGGCCGACTCGCCTCGCCGTGCCTCGACCGAGTACATCGGTGCCCGCAACGGACGTTTCGGGATCTTCCCGGGGTCGGCGCTGTTCAAGAAGCCACCGCAGTGGGTGATGGCTGCCGAGCTGGTCGAGACCTCACGCTTGTGGGGGCGCATCGTCGCGCGCATCGAACCGGAGTGGGCCGAGAAGCTCGCGCCGCACCTGGTCAAGAGCACCTACAGCGAACCCCACTGGGAGGCACGTCGCGGGTCGGTGGTGGCCTTGGAGAAGGTCACCCTCTACGGCATCCCTGTGGTGGCAGGCCGCAAGGTCAACTACGGGCGCATCGACCCGGAGCTGTCCCGAGAGCTGTTCATCCGCCACGCCTTGGTGGAGGGCGACTGGACGACCCACCACAAGTTCTTCACGGCCAACCGTGCGCTGCTCGCCGAGGTCGAGGAGCTGGAGAACCGGGCGCGCAGGCGTGACATCGTCGTCGACGACGAGACGCTGTTCGACTTCTACGACCAGCGTGTCGGCAAGGAGGTCGTCTCCGCGCGGCACTTCGACACCTGGTGGAAGAAGACCCGTTCCACGCAGCCGGACCTGCTGACGTTCGACCGGTCGATGCTGATCAACGACCGCGCCGACGTCAGCGAGCAGCACTATCCGGACTCCTGGCAGCAGGACGGCCTGGAGCTGCCGCTGAGCTACCGGTTCGAACCGGGAGCTGGCAGCGACGGTGTGACCGTGCAGCTCCCGCTGCCGGTGTTGACCCAGATCAGCGACAGTGCGTTCTCCTGGCAGATCCCCGGTCTGCGGAATGAACTCGTGATCTCCTTGATCCGGTCGCTGCCCAAGCCGCTGCGCCGCAACTTCGTTCCGGTACCCGACGTGGCGAAGGCCGTGCTGGCGCGGATCTCGCCCGACGAGGACTCGCTGCTGTCGGCGCTGGAGCGGGAACTGCGCGCGCTCACCGGTGTCGTCGTGCCTCGGGACGCGTGGCAGCTAGACCAGGTGCCCGAGCACCTGAAGCTGACGTTCAAGGTCGTGGACGACAACAACCGCGCTCTCGCCCAGGGCAAGGATCTCGCCGCGCTCAAGCAGCAGCTCAAGCAGGAGGTCCGGGCGACGCTGTCGGCTGCGGCAGGGGACTTGGAGAAGTCCGGCCTGCGCACGTGGGACTTCGGTGCTCTGCCCAAGACCGTCGAGCGGCAGCAGTCGGGTTTCGTCGTCACCGCCTACCCGGCGTTGGTGGACTCGGGTGACAGCGTGGCGATCCGGGTTCTGGACACTCCCGGCAGGCAGCGCTCGGCGATGTGGCGAGGCACGCGGCGGCTGCTGCTGCTGGGCGTGCCGTCGCCGGTGAAGTTGTTGCAGCGCGGTCTGAACAACACCGCGAAGCTCGCGTTGACGCGCAACCCGCACGGAAGTGTCGCGGAACTGCTCGCCGACTGCATCGCCGCCGCCGTCGACAAGCTCATGGCAGAGGCCGGGGGACCGGCGTGGGACGAGGCGGGGTTCGCTCGGCTGCTGGAGCACGTGCGGCGAGGGCTCAACGAGACGGTGTTCGAAGTGGTCGGTCAGGTGCAGAAGATCCTGGAGGCCGCGCAGGAGGTGGAGCTGCGGCTCTCGACGGTGCGGGGCCCGGTGTTCGAGGCCGCGCTGGCGGACGTCCGTGCGCAACTCGCCGGCTTGGTGCACAAGGGCTTCGTCACCGAGGCAGGCGCGCCCAGGCTCACAGACGTGCACCGCTACCTGCGCGGCATCGAGCGGCGCCTGGAGAAGCTGCGGGAGAACGTGCAGCGCGACCAGGAGTGGATGGACCGGGTGCACCAGGTGCACGCGGAGTACCGCGAACTGCGTGCGCAGGTACCGTCCGACGAGCCGAACGACGCGCTCGACGAGATCCGCTGGATGATCGAGGAATTGCGGCTGAGCTACTTCGCTCAGACCGTCGGAACCCGCTACTCGGTGTCGGACAAGCGCATCTACAAGGCACTCGACGCGATCACGCTGTAGATCAGCGCGGTGCGAACCGCCGGGGCCGGGAGTTCCCGAGTCGTCGCGTGTGACGCTGGCGGCCGCTCATCGTCGAGCGGCCGCCAGCGCGGTGATCGCGGGGTGCCACGACCGGTTCAGCGGTCCAGCGAGGGCCAGGGGGACTACCCGGTGCCGCAACGAAACCAGCACGGGCCCTGGACCCGGCCATCGTCGCCACGGGACCTGGCACGACCGAAATCTCGATGCCAGCTCGCGCCATCGCCAACAGGGTGATGTCCGAACACCGCCGGACGGGCTGGCGGGCATGCGGCAGGGTGTGGGACGTGAGTGATCGATGGGGCGCGAAGTTCGTGGCGTTGTCGGTGATCTGGGGTTCCAGCTTCGCGTTGATCAAGGTCGCGGTGGACGCGGGGGTCTCCCCGTTGTGGGTGGCGCTGTGGAGGTGCCTGTTCGGGGCGCTCGCCCTGTGGGTGATCTGTCTCGTGCGGCGCGTCGCGGTTCCCCGTGATCGGCGGACGTGGGGGCATGCCTGCGTTGTCGCCGTGCTGCTCAACGCGGTGCCGTTCGCGCTGTTCGCCTACGGCGAGACGCAGGTGAGTTCGGTGCTCGCCGGGGTGTGGAACGCGACCACGCCGCTGACCACCCTGGTGTTCGCCTTGGCGCTGGTCCCCGAGGAGCACCCGACCCGGCGCAGGGCTCTGGGACTGCTGCTGGGTTTCGTCGGCGTCCTGGTCGTGCTCGGTGCGTGGCGGGGTGTGGGCGGTGGGCTGCTCGCCGGGAGCCTGGCCTGCCTCGCCGCGACCACGTGTTACGGCGCGGGATTCGCCTGCACGCGCCGCTTCTTCTCCGGTGATCGGCACACGGCGAGTGCGCTGTCCGCTGTGCAGATCACCTGCGCCACCGCCCAATTGGCGCTGATCACCCCCGTGGTGAGCGGAGGACCGGTCTGGCCGGGTGCCGCGGCTGCGGCGGCGTTGATCGTTCTCGGCGCCGTCGGTACCGGGCTCGCCTACGTGTTCAATCTCGACGTGATCCGCGCGGCCGGCTCGACGATCGCATCGACGGTCACGTACGTGACGCCGCTGTGGTCGACGCTGCTCGGCGCACTGTTCCTCGCCGAGCCGGTCGGCTGGAACACCGTGGTGGGTGGCGTGCTGGTGATCGGTGGGGTGCTGTTCTCCCGAGCGCGCGGCTCGGCCGGTGGCGGAGAACGACGTGTTGATCATGACTTGGCAGTGCGTGCAGACGAGGAACACCACGAGCGGGGCGAGTCTAGGACGCCTGGCGCACGAGCGTGATGGTCGTCCAGGCGCCGACGTGGATGCGGTCGCCCTCGGCGATCGGCCGGGGCTGGTTGGCGCGCAGGGCCTCAGGCTCGTTGTTGACCGTCGTGCCGTTGGTCGAGCCGAGGTCCACCAACATCCACCCGCCGTCGGGCTGACCCACCAGCAGCGCGTGGTTGTGCGACACACCGGGATCCTCCGGCGGGCCGATGAGGTCGATGTCGGGGAAGATGCCACGTGATCTGCTGCGCCGTCCGATGGTGATCTGATCGCCCTGCAGCGGAAAGCGCCGGTCCGGGCAGTACTGGGGAAACGCCACCGCCGCAGCGTCCGGCCCGCCACCGGCCACGACGGAGTTGAAGTAGGTGCGGTCGGCGCTCACCACCGCCGTCCAGGACGTCACCGGCGACTCCCGCACCGCTTCGGGCTCCGGTCGCGGTTCGGGCTCCGCCACCGCAACCGCCCCGTTCGCCGGGACGTCGAGGGGCACGGGCGCCAGAGAGTCGTGGCCGCACACCTCGCAGAACCTGCCGAGCCGCACCTCGCCGCACAGCGCACAGATGTCCTGAGCCGCGGGCGCCGCGGAAGTGGTCAACACGGCCGTGGTGGCCTGCGCGGTGCCGGTGATCTCTCTACCGCACACGTCGCAGAAGTCGTCGGTGGGCGAGTCGTGCCCCACCGGACACGTCGGCATGGTCATGCCCTCCCGACCCGCTTGGTCACCGTCGACCGGGTGTCCAGCGCCATCTCGTCCGCGTCGGCGACCCGCGCCTTCAGCCGCACCGTCCCGTGCGCCGGGTCGACCACGTCGACGACCTTGGCCAGCAGTTTCGCGGTGTCCTCGTTGCCCGACTCGGTCGCCAGCACCATCGCACGTCCCAGTTTCGCGGTAGCCGTCTCCACGTCACCGGACTTGCGGGCCTCCAGCCCGTCCCGAATCACCTCGGCGAGCTCCGCCTGACCTGTGTAGTGCGCGACCTCGGAGCTGATGCGCGTCGACAGCGACGAGTCTTCGGTCCACACCGCGAGGATCTTGCCCTGGCCCAGCACTTCGCCCCCCGCCACCAGGCTCACCCGTCCCGCGAGCATCTTCTCGCCGACGTTCGCGGGACGGACCTGCACGCACACGTGGTAGTCACGGCTCTCCGAGCCCCACGCTCCTGTCGGGTACTCGCCGGTGCGCGGACCGGACTCGGTGCGGCGGTCGGTGACGTCGAACAGCACCGGCGCGGCCTGCTTGACGAACTTCACCGTCGCGCCCTCCGGTGTCCACACCCGCAGCTTCACGTCGGCCACGGCCTTGTCCATCGCAGCGGCGGTCATCGCCCGGAAGTCCTCGGTGAGCCCCTGCGGGTCGGCCACGATGTCGACGGTGCCCAGCAGCGCCTCGGCGATCTTGCGCAATTCGGCGACCTGCCAGTCGGTGCCCACTCCGCGGCAGTCGCAGGTGAACCGGTCGGTCACCGAGCCGAGAATGCGCGCCAGCTGGGTCGGCGCCTCGTGCTGGTTCTGCCCGTCGGTGAGCAGGATGGCGTGCTTGAGGCCGCCCTCGTGGTCGGCGAAGAGCTGGTCGGCGACGGTGAGCCACTGCCCCATCGCTGTGCCACCGTCCGCGCTGAGTCGCGACACCGCCTGCTTGGCCTCCGCCCTGGTCCGCTCGTCGGCGACCACGAGGCCGTGGTGGTGCGGGTAGACCATCGATGCGCGGTCGGTGCCCGACACGACGGCGAACGCGACGCCGTCGCGCAGGGTGTCGATGGCCGCCGCGGTGGCGTGCTTCGCAGCCGACAGCTTCGTGGGCGGGTATCTCATCGAGCCGGAGCAGTCGACGATGATCACCTCGGCCGCGGTGGAGCCTGCCGCGGCGGGGACGGGTGCCCCGTCGGAGGTGATCGTGACGATCGCGTTGACCTCGTCCGCGCCTTCGGACAGGTACTCGTTCTGGAAGACCTCGACGGTGAACTCAGCGGTCATCGCTCACCAGCTCCTCGTTCTCGCGGTGGGAACGGGACGACCACGACGGTGATGTTGTCGTGCCCGCCCGATTCCAGGGCGACCTTGGTCAGCGCACCGGCGACCGCCACGGGCGGCACGTCGGCGGGCATCACCGCGGCCAGGTCCTCGACCTCCTGCAGGTAGTTCCACAGGCCGTCGCTGCACAGCAGGAACAGCCCGCTCTCCTCCGGGTGCACGGTCACCACGTGCGGCACCACCAGGCCTGCGTCGGCGCCGAGCCACCGCGACAGCACGTGCGCCCGGTGGTCGGTCTTGGCCTCGGCCTCGGTGATCACCCCGTCGTCGACCAACTGCGCGGCCCACGTGTCGTCCTTGGTCAACCGGCGTGACGGTGTTCTCGACCCGTTGCCCGCCAGCCAGTACGCGCGGCTGTCACCGACCCAGCCGATCGTCGCGGTCTCGTCGGTGATCACCGCCGAGACGAACGTGCACGACGGCGCCACCTCCTGCGGCTCGCCGCCGGCGAGCTGTGCGACGACGACGCTGGCCTCGGCCACCGCGTCGACCGTCGCACGCTCCGCATCACGGCCGTCCACCGCGGCGTCGAGCAGCACCTCGGCAGCCGCGTCCGCGGCGGCCTGTGAGGCCTGCTCCGCACGCTCGGAGGAAGCCACCCCGTCGCACACCACCGCGACCACCCCGTGATCAGCGACCACACCGAAGGCCATCGAGTCCTCGTTGCGCTGTCGGCGCCTGCCGACGTCACTGATCCCGGCCACCGGTGGCAGCACGAACTCCATGCGTTCCCGGCCGCTCGGCTGGGCGCGGCCGCACCGCTCGCAGAAGCCCTCAGCGTCGATGCTGACCGATCCGCACACGCACGCGGCGGCGATCGACCCGTCCGGACCTCCGACCGGGGTGCGGCGCACGAGAAGATTGCGCCCGCACTCCTCGCAGAACCGGTCGCCTTCCGAGATCGGTGTGGAACAGTCGGGACAGGTGCTCATGGGCTCACACCAGCGTCCTGGGCCGGACGTCGTTGGCTCGGTCCACCAATGCGATCCGTTGTTCCGGAGTGACGGCCAGGCGTGCCAGGGTTCGGTAGCAGCGCTCCAGGCCCAGTCGCAGTTCGCGCTCGCGCAGCGCGCAGCCCAGGACCTGACCGGTGGTGGTGCCGTCGTGGCCGCGCACCCATTCGATCGCCGCCTCGAGCAGCTCACCGGTCAGGCGTGCGCGGCGCTCGACGTCGACGTCCAGGTGCGCCAAGCGATTCCCGGCGGCGACCAGATCGGCCTCGGTGAGTGCGGTGGACTGCAGCTCGGCCGTGTGCGCGTGCACGGCCGCGACCTGCGCGGCGAAGTGGTGGCTGGAGGTCTCGGGGACCGAGTGCAGCACCTCGATCGCGCGGTCCCGCGCTCCGCCGGCCAGCAGCACGCGAGCGAGGCCGAACGCGGCGCTGACGTAGGCGTGGTCGGTGCGCCACACCAGCTCGTAGTAGTCGATCGCGGCCGCGTGGTTCCCTGCGGCCTCCGCGCTCACCGCGATCGCGAGCTTCGGCGCAGCCTCACCTGGCACCGCGTCGTAGACGGCCTCGAAGTGCTCGCGGGCGTCGTCCGGCCTGCCTTCGGCGAGAGCCGCCAGACCGCGGTACCAGTCCGGCCGCCAGTCGTCCGGCTCGAGGAGGGCGTCCTGCGGGTCGGACGGCGACGGCGCGGTGACCTCGTCGAGCTCCGTGCGCGCCGCGGCGACGTCGCCCACTTCGATCAGTGCGTGCACCAGCCTCAGCCGCACCTCCACGGTGGACACCGGTGCGCCGCGCAGTGCGGCGACCGACTCCGCGGGCTGCGAGGTGGTCGCGGTGGCGAGGAAACCGGCGGCGGGGTCGGCAGCGTCCACCTGCGGCACCGGAAGTGCCGCGGCCACCGCGTGCAGGTTCAGTTCCACCGGTTCGCGTGCGGTCTCCACGCCGAAGCTGCGCCGCTCGGGGGTGAACTGCCGCGACAATCCGGGCCGCGGCATGCCGTCTTCGGTGGCGAGCACCTCGCGCAGCACGCCGGTCAGCTGTTCGGCCATCTCCTCGGCCGAACCGAACCGCATCTCCGGCTTCACGTGCGTGGCCCGCCGCAACAATCGGTGGAAGGAGTCGAATCGCGCCAGCAGCGGCTGCTCGTCGGGGTCGGGCAACCGGTCGCGGTAGGTGTGGCGGAAGTCGAAGGGGAAGCTCATCACCGCCAGCGCGCGCCCGACGGTGTAGAGATCGGAGGACACCGACGGGCCGACGCTCCCGATCTCCGGTGCCTGGTAGCCGATCGTGCCGTAGATGGCGCTGCGGTCGTCGTCGATGCGCCGCACCGCGCCGAGGTCGATCAGCTTGAGCTGTTCTTCGGTCTGGATGACGTTGTCGGGCTTGAAGTCGCAGTACAGCAGGCCCACCCCGTGCAGGTAGCCCAAGGCGGGCAGCACCTCGAGCGCGTAGGCGATGGCTTGGGCCAACGGCAGCGATTCGCTGCCCGAGCCGGCCTCGCGCCGCTGTTTGATCATCTCCTTGACCGACTGGCCGCCGACGTACTCCATGACGATGTAGCCGACGAGCTTGCCGGTCTGGCGATCGGCGTGCTGCACGAAGTTGTGGATCTTGACGATGTTCGGGTGCTCCACCTCGGCCAGGAACCGCCGCTCCGCCATCGCCGCGGCCATCGCGTCGGCGTCACCGGAGTCGAGCAGGCCCTTGAGCACCACCCACCGATCGCTGACCGCGTGGTCGAGCGCGAGGTAGATCCAGCCCAGGCCGCCGTGGGCGAGGCAGCCGAGCACCTCGTACTGGTCGTGCAGGATCTCGCCGGGGGACAGCTTGGGGGTGAAGGAGAAGTGGTGCCCGCATTGGGTGCAGAATCCCTCCACCCGGCCAGGCTTGCCGTCCTTGCCGCGGCCCACCTCCCTACCGCACCTGCTGCAGAACCGCTTGGCCTCCGGCACCTCCGGATTGGCGAGCACCGCGCTCTTCGGGTCGCGGTAAGGCACCCTGGGTACTTCGACCAGGCCGGCGCCGAGCCTTCCGCGGCTGGAGGAGCGCGTGGAGCCACGGCGTGAACGGCCGGACGAGGCCGTGGTTGTCGACATCGACCAGATCTCGGTGCCCGGTTCGGTGGCCGCCCCGGTGCTCGCACCGGAGTCCTGGTCCAGTGCGGGCAGCACCGACGGCGCTTCCACGCCGCAGACGTCGCAGAATCCGTCAGGGTCGATGGTTCCGGCGCAGCCGGCGCGTGGGCACGTGGTCATCGTCGGGTCTCCTCGCTGCGGCTCACCACGGCGTGCTGGTAGCGCGCCACCGCCACCGTCGAGGCACGCAGGTCGCACGGCGTCGTGAACAGCAACTCGTGTGCCTCTCGGTGCAAAGCGCCGAGCTCCGCGTCCTCGGCGTGGCCCAGACGCGCCGCCTTCGCGCAGTAGGCGTCCAGCCGCCCGCGCAGTTCCGAGCGTCGGTCGAGCAGGCCGATGATGGTGGTCAGCACCGTCTGCGCGTCGGCGACGGCACGGTTGACGGCCCGTTCCAGCTCGTTCATCTCCCGCGCCAGCAGCCGCCACTGGCGCGACCGGTAGCGCGCCTGCAGAGCGTCCAGCCGCGGTAGCAGCAGTGAGACGGTGTCCACGACGTCGGGCAGCACAGGCGAGGCGATGTTCACCAGCACCTCCTGCCGGGCTCGCGCCGACCGGGTCACGGTGTGCCGCAGAAGCGCGAGTTGCTCCTCCAGCTGACGCACGCGGTGCTCGAACCCGTCGCGCACGTCGGCGAGTCCGGCCAGTTCTGCGCGCAACACGGCGAGTTCCTCGACAAGACGGCGGGCACGGGCGGAGATGGGCGTGCCGAGCGGATCGGCGACCGCCTGCTGCCTGATCGTGATCAGTTCCGCGCGGGCGCGTTCGAGGGCGGCCGGGGCGTAGCCCAGCGACTCGGTCAGCGCGGTGATCGAGCGCACTTGTGAGTCGAGCGGGTCGAGCACCTGCACGTGCTGCGACCACGCGTCGTGCGCGGCGCCCAGCACGTCGGTGATCCTGGAGTAGGCGGCCTTCATCCGGGCGATGAGCTGGTGCAGGCTCAGGTGGTCGACGACGACGGCCGGACCGGTCAGGCTGCGCTTCTCGATGGGGATCTGGCGCTCGCCGAGCACCACCGCGGGGCCGGTCAGCAGACCGTTGAGCTCGGCCAGTTCGGCGTTGCCGGGGCGGTCGCGCCGCGCACGTACCTGTCTGGCGTCGGCGAGCAACCTGCGATAGGCGGCGAACTGCTCCCACAGCGCCTCCATCGCGGCACTGGCCTCGGTCCAGCGCCGCAACGTCAGGCCCGACAGGCTCGAGGCGCGCAGCAACTGGTGACCGGGGTGGTTGTCCATGGCCAGCAGGGCGTCCGCGATCCGTTCGCTCTCCGCGCCCAGCCGCTCCAACGCCGCGTCCGCCTCGTGCCGATTCACCGCCACTCCTGTCGTCAGTCCTGATAACGCGCGGGCGGTGGCGTCGGTGCCGAGCCGAGTGTGGCGAGCCACCGCCGGTGCAGCGCCGTCCACGATCCGTCGGCCCGCATCCGCTCCAGCACGGCGTTGACGAATCGGACGAAGTCGACGTTCTGCTTCGGCATCGCCATGCCGTAGGGCTCCTGGGTGAACCGATCGCCCACGACCGCGGTGTAGGGGTCCTGCGCGGCCAGGCCGGCGAGGATCGTGTCGTCGGTGGAAATCGCGTCGACCTGGTTCTGCTGCAGCATCACCAGGCAGTCCGTCCAGTCCGGAACCGCCACCGCGGTCGGCTTGGACGGTGCGTTGGCCACGTTGCTCAGCGACGTCGACCCCTTGGTCGCGCACACCTTCTTACCGCCGAGCGAGCCGATACCGTTGATCGGCGAACTGCGGGGCACCAGCACCCGCTGGCCGGCCTGGTAGTAGACGGTCGAGAAGTTGACCTTCTGCAGGCGTTCGCAGGTGATCGTCATGGTGCGCACGACGATGTCGACGTCACCGCGCTCCAGGGCGGGAATCCGCTCGTCCGAGGTGAGGACCTTGAACTGGATCTTGGTCGGATCGCCGAAGATCGCCTCGGCGACCTTGCGGGCCATGTCGACGTCGAAGCCCTCGATCTCCCCGCTGAAGGAGTTGCGAAACCCCATCAGGTAGGTGTTCTGGTCCACTCCCGCGATCAACCGGCCCCTGGCCTGGATCTTCTCCATGGTCGTGCCCGCGGGCATCTGCAGGGCCGGCGGCAGCGGTCCGGATGGACGCAGACTCGCCGTCGCGTCGCACGTCGGCGTCTGGCGCGGGGCGGTGCTGGGCGGCGCGGACAACTCGGTGGCGTCCACAGGTCTCGGCGGGATCGCCGATCCGCTGATGTTCGGCGTCGTCGCCGGGACGGCGCTGCACGCGCTGGCCAGTGCGGCCAACGCTGCCAGCAGCACGGTGGCGATCGCGAGTCTCATCGGTACTCCTTGAGTCGCTGCCACAGGCCCGTGGTCGACGCGACGGCGCTGAGCAGGGCCAGAAGCACCACCCCCGGCGCGAGGCCCGTGAGTGCACTGCGTGCGGCGGCGACGTCGCCCGCGAAGCTCTGCGTGGCCTGCTTGATCGCCGTCACCAAGTCGGCGTCGAGCCGGTCGAAGGCCTTCGCGGTGCTGTCGGTGTCGGTGCCCACGGTGAGGGCGACTGCGCCGTTGTAGTCACCGGCGTCGTCGGCGTCTCGGACCTTCTTGTGCAAGTCCTGCCAGGCCCGGAAGTCCGCGATCGCGGCGTCCACGGCCTGCCGGACCGCCGGCGTGCTCGCCACCGACTTCGCGCTGCCGAGCAAGCCGCCGGACCCGTCCGGTCCGCCGAGCTGGCTGCTGACCTCGGCGTAGTGCTCCTCGTAGGCCTGACCGCTGCCGCGTGTCACCAGCGTCAGCGTCTCGTCACCGCGCGCGGTCAGCGTGGCGATGCGGGCCCGCGCCAGCACGTCGACCTGGGTGGATCCACCGCTTCGGCTCGCCGACACGTCCGCGATCGCCACAGAGGTCGCGGTCACCACCCACACCAGCGAGATCACCGAGGCTGTCGTGGCGAGCACGAGACCGATGTTGAAGATGCGTTTGGTCCGGCGGGTCAGGTACCGCTGGGCGAACACCAGAGCAGCCAGAGCCGCGAGGCCCAACAGAACCTCGACGACCGGCGGGGTGCCCGCCCGGTTCTGGTCGCGCACGACGTGCGCGGTCTCGGCGCGGTAGAGCTCCTGCGC
>DASYMV010000365.1:0-5021 GCA_036008865.1 Pseudonocardiaceae bacterium
AGCCCACCGCGACGAGACCGTTCACGAGCTTCTGGATCGACGAGACCGGCGCGTCCAGGCGGACGGCGAGCTGCGTGAGGCTGAGCCCTTTTCGTTCCGCCGCCACCGCTTCGAGGATCGCTGCCACCCGGTCGACCGCCCGGTGGTGGGGACGTCGCCTGCTGGTCGGCAGCGTCAGCTCGTTTTCGATCATGACTTCCTCCTATCCATATAGGTATAAGAGTATCACTTTGCGTAAATTACATAGGCTGCCTATGTTTATTGGTGATGGTCGCTGACAAGCGAACACAGAAGGGACTCCCAGATGTCAGACACGAGCGGGGCGCTCGACGGGATCCGGGTCATCGACCTGTCCACGGTCGTCATGGGCCCCTACGCCACGCAGATCCTGGGTGACCTCGGCGCGGACGTGATCAAGATCGAGGCGCCCACCGGCGACATCAGCAGGCTCTCGTCGCCCTACCGCAACCAGGGCATGGGCGTGCTGGCGCTCAACGTCAACCGCAACAAGCGCGCGGTCGCACTGGACCTCAAGAACCCCGAGGGACGCAAGATCTTCCTCGAACTGGTCGCCACCGCCGACGTGCTGGTCACGAACATGCGTCCAGGCGCGCTGCGGCGTCTCGGACTGAGCTACGACGCGCTCGCGGAGGTCAACCCCGGCCTCATCTACTGCACCGCGCAGGGCTTCCGGACCGACTCCTCGCTCGCCGACCGCGCGGCCTACGACGAGATCGTGCAGGCCACCTCCGGCACCGCCGACCTGATGCGGCGCGCCACGGGGGCCCCGACCTACATGCCCACGATCCTCGGTGACAAGGTCAGCGCCCTGACCATCGTCTACTCCGTGCTCGCCGCACTGGTGCACCGCCAGCGGACCGGCGAGGGCCAGCAGGTCGAGGTGCCGATGACCGACACCATGCTCGCGTTCAACCTCGTCGAGCACCTCGCCGGGCGCACCTTCGAGCCGGCTGCCGGCCTCATGGGATTCAGCCGGTCGTTGTCGCCCGGTCACCGGGCGGTGGCCACCAAGGACGGCTGGGCGTGCATCCTGCCCTACAGCCGCCGCAACCTGGCGGACTTCTTCGCCGAGGTCGGCCGGCCCGAGCTGCTCGACGACCCGCGCTTCGACACCGCGGAGTCGCTCGCCGAGCACTTCTCCGACCTGTACGACTTGATCGAGAAGTTCGCCGTCGAGCGCACCACCGCGGAGTGGGAGGCGGTCTGCGCCCGGCTGAGCATCCCCTTCGCCCCGGTGCTCGACCTCGACCACGTCACCGAGGACGGCTACGTCCAGGAGGTCGGACTCCTGGAGACCGCCGAGCACCCGACCGAGGGCACCTACCGCGTCATCGGTTCGCCGGTCCGCTTCTCGCAGACGCCGGCATCACTGCGCAGGCACTCACCGCGGTTGGGACAGGACAACGACGAGGTGCTGAGCGAGCTCGGCTACTCCGACGAGGAGCGCCGGCGGCTGGCCGACGAGGGAGTGACCGCACGTGCCTGACCTTCCAGTGACCACTGAGGACCGGGACGGAGTCCTGGTCATCACGATCAACCGTCCACAGGCTCGCAACGCCGTCAACGCCGCTGTCGCCGAGGGCATCACCACCGCGCTGGAGCGCCTCGACACCGACGACAGGCTCGCGGTGGGCGTCCTCACCGGCGCAGGCGGCACCTTCAGCGCGGGCATGGACCTCAAGGCCTTCCTCGCCGGTGAGTCCCCGACCGTGAAGGGCCGCGGGTTCGGCGGCTTGACCAGGGCCGAGGTCCGCCAGCCGCTGATCGCCGCGGTCGAGGGCTGGGCGCTGGGCGGAGGCTTCGAACTCGCGCTGGCGTGCGACCTCGTGGTGGCCGCACAGGACGCGCGGTTCGGGTTGCCCGAGGTGTCGCGCGGGCTCGTGGCCTCCGAGGGAGGCGTGATCCGCCTGCCGCAACGGCTTCCGCACCACGTCGCGATGGAACTGCTGCTCACCGGTGATCCGCTGCCCGCGACCAGGGCCGCCGAGTTCGGACTCGTGAACCGGGTGGTGCCGAGTGGACAGAGCACTCTCGACGCCGCTCTCGCGCTGGCCGCGAGGGTCCGCCGCAACGCCCCGCTCGCACTGGCCGCCGTCAAGCGGATCGTGCGCACCAGCCAGGGCAGTGACGACCACAGCGCCTTCACCGCTCAGGACGAGATCGTTGCTCCCCTCCTCACCTCCGAGGACGTGCGTGAGGGCGCGCAGGCCTTCGCCGAGAAGCGCAACCCGGTGTGGCAAGGCCGTTGACCGGCACCATTCCACGAACGACAGAAAGGAGGTCGGCCACGGTGGAGGCAGCAGAAGTGGTCCGCCGTCTGGCGACCCCGTTGACGGCGCCGGCCTACGCCCCCGCGGTCGCGCGGTTCACCGACCGCGAGTACCTCAACATCGTCTACCGCACCGATCCGGACGCGTTGCGCGCCGTCGTGCCCGAACCGCTGGAGTTCGACGAGCCGCTGGTCCGGTTCGAGGTCATGCGGATGAACCAGGTGACGAGCTTCGGTCCCTACACCGAGGCGGGACAGGCGATCCCGGTGCGGCTGGGCGACGAGCGTGGCGAGTACCTGCACGCGATGTACCTGGACAACTTCCCGGCCACCGCGTCGGGGCGCGAGCTGTCGGCCTACCCGAAGGTGCTGGGCTCGCCGGGCCTGTACGTCGACAACGGCGCACTGGTCGGCACGCTCGACTTCGGCACGCTCAGGGTCGCCACCGCGACGATGGGCTATCAGCACCACCCGCTCGACCTGGACGAGGCCAGGGCGCAGATCACCGTGCCCACGTTCATGCTCAAGATCATCCCGAACTACGACGGCACGCCGAGGGTGTGCGAGCTCGTCCGGACGCAGATCACCGACGTGGTGGTGAAGCAGGCCTGGACGGGACCGGCTCGCCTGCAGCTCTTCGACCACGTGCTGGCCCCGCTGGCAGACCTGCCGGTGCGCGAGATCGTCTCGGCGAGTCACATCCTCACCGACCTGACGCTCGCGCGGGTCCACCCCGTGCACGACTACCTCGCCGAAGGAGGCGAATCGTGAAGACAGTCGCCGTCATCGGCGCGGGCACGATCGGTCTGTCCTGGACCACCCTGTTGCTCGCCGAGGGACACCGCGTGCGGGTGAGCGACCCGAGGCCTGACCTCGACACCGCGGTGCGCGAGGCGATCGCGCAGTTCGCACCGGCTGTGCCCGGTTTCACCGGAACCGCGGAAGAGCTCCTCGACCGGGTGGAGATCGTGCCCGACCTCGTCCCCGCCATCACCGGCGCGGACGTGGTGCAGGAGAACGGCCCGGAGAACCTGGAGTTCAAGCAGGACCTCTTCGCGCGGATCGAGCAGGCCGCTCCTGCGGAGGCCCTGCTGCTGACCTCGACGTCCGGTCTGCTGCCGAGCGACATCGGCCGGTCCATGGCCGAGCCGGGCCGCGTGATCGTCGGTCACCCGTTCAACCCGCCGCACGTCCTCCCGCTGGTGGAACTCGTGCCGAGCGAACGCACCGCGCCGCAGCTGCTGCAGCGTGCGGAGGAGTTCTACCGGTCGCTGGGCAAGGTCCCGGTGACGGTGCACAAGGAGATCCGCGGCTTCGTCGCGAACCGCCTGCAGAAGGCCCTGTTCACCGAGTGCGTGAACCTCGTCCGGCAGGGCGTGGTCGACGAGGCCGAGCTCGACGAGATCGTCACCAACTCGGTGGGAATCCGCTGGGCGGCGATCGGCCCGTTCCAGGCCTTCCACCTCGGTGGCGGACCAGGTGGCCTGCGGCACATGCTCGCCCACCTCATGTCGGACATCGATCCGGACACGGCCGATTTCCTCGCCACGCAGGCCGAGGAGCTCTTCGGCCTGGACCGCTACGCCGAGCTGACCGACCAGCGCGATCGCCGACAGCTCGCCATCATCTCCAGCACGACCGACACCGAAGGACGGTGATCACGATGACGGAACAGTCCCTCGTCGGCGACTTCTACGGCTTCCAGGACCTCCTGACCGACCGCGAACGCGAGATCATCAAACGCACCAGGCAATTCCTCACCAACGAGATCGCCCCGATCGCGAACGAGGCCTGGGCGAGTGCGCAGTTCCCGCACCACGTCGTCGAAGGTTTCGCCAAGCTCGACATCGCCGGACTCGCCTACAACGGCGAGCGCAGCCTGCTCACCGGCTTCCTCGCACTGGAGATGAACCGGGTCGACCCATCACTCGCCACGTTCTTCGGTGTCCACACCGGACTGGCGATGGGAAGCATCGCGCACTGCGGTTCGGACGAGCAGAAGGAGCGCTGGCTTCCCGCCATGTCACGGCTGGAGAAGATCGGCGCGTTCGCGCTGACCGAACCGGACGGCGGCTCCGACGTGGCCGGTGGTCTCCAGACCACAGCCCGGCGCGAGGGTGAGACCTGGGTGCTCAACGGTGCAAAACGCTGGATCGGCAACGCCACCTTCGCCGACCTCGTCATCGTGTGGGCCCGCGACGAGGAGGACAACAAGGTCAAGGGATTCGTGGTGGAGAAGGGCACCCCCGGCTTCACCGCGACCAAGATCGAGCACAAGATGGCGCTGCGCACCGTGCAGAACGCCGACATCACGCTCACCGATTGCCGCGTCCCGGAGTCCAACCGCCTGCAAAACGCGCGCGGGTTCCGCGACACCGCTGACATCCTGCGCAAGACCAGGGGCGGCGTGGCGTGGCAGGCGGTCGGCGTGATGATGGGCGCCTACGAACTCGCGCTCGCCTACGCCAAGGAGCGCAAGCAGTTCGGTCGGCCCATCGCAGGCTTCCAACTGGTGCAGGACCTGCTGGTGAAGATCCTCGGCAACGTGACGACCTCGCTCGGCATGGTGGTGCGCCTGGCTCAGTTGCAGGACCAGGGCGTCTACCGCGACGAGCACTCGGCGCTGGCCAAGGCGGTCTGCACGGTGCGCATGCGCGAGGCCGTGGGCTGGGCTCGGGAAATCCTGGGTGGCAACGGAATCGTGCTCGACTACGACGTCGCGCGGTTCGTC
>DASYMV010000366.1:0-16209 GCA_036008865.1 Pseudonocardiaceae bacterium
CCGCCCAGTTGACGCCGTTCTCGGCGAAGGCGGTGGCCAGCGTGGCCTTCGTGCCGTCCGGCTGGGTCTTCAGCTTGTCGTAGGGAACCATGCCGGTGAGCACGAGCGAGACCGCCACGTACAGCACCGTGACGATGGCAAGTGAACCGAGGATGCCCCTGGGCACGGCGCGTTGCGGATTGCGGGTCTCCTCCGCGGTCGTGGCCACCACGTCGAACCCGATGAACGCGAAGAACACCAGCGATGCGGCCGAGAGCAGGCCAAGGACGCCGAACGCGCTGCCCTGGGCACCGGTGAGCAGCGAGAACAACGACTGCTCCAGGCCCGCGGAACCGGCCCCCCCGCCACCACCCGAGTGCGCGGGCGGGATGTAGGGGCTGTAGTTCGACGTCTTGATGTAGCCGATTCCCAGCACGATGACCAGCAGCACCACCGCGACCTTGATCGAGGTGATGACAGCGCTGACCCGCGAGGACAGCTTGGTGCCCACGATGAGCAGTGCGGTCAGCGCCCCGACGAGCAGCAGAGCGCCCCAGTCGATCTCCAGGCCACCGACCCGCACGGCCGTCTTCACGTTCAGCCCCGCCTGAGCGAGCAGGGTCTGCAGGTAGAGCGACCAGCCCTTGGCCACCGCGGCCGCCCCGACCGCGAACTCCAGCACGAGGTCCCAGCCGATGATCCATGCCACGAACTCGCCGAAGGTGGCGTAGGAGAAGGTGTACGCGCTACCCGCCACCGGCACCGTCGAGGCGAACTCCGCGTAGCAGAGCGCGGCGAGCGCGCACGCGATGGCGGCGAGCACGAACGCCAGCGAGACCGAGGGGCCGGCTATGTTGCCCGCGGTGCTGGCGGTGAGGGTGAAGATGCCCGCGCCGACCACCACGGCGACGCCGAACACCGTGAGGTCCCACGCGGTGAGGTCCCTGCGGAGCTTCGTGTCCGGCTCGTCGGTGTCAGCGATGGACTGTTCGATGGACTTGGTGCGCCACAGCCCGTTGCCCGGCACGGTGCTCCTCCTCGGTGCTCAGTTCACATGTGGATGAACACATTAGAGGGTTGCTCGATTTGCGGTGCACCGCAGCGCTGGAGCGGGCCTCTTCGCAGGCCAGGTCAGGACTTGGAGAGGCTCCGGTCCAGGTCCGGTTCCAGGTAGATGAGTTTCGCGGCCGACACCTTGGCGCGCACGCGCAGCTCGGCGTCGTCGATCGCCTGCGCCACCTCGGGCAGGGTGAGACCGGGGTTGAGCGCGATCTTCGCGGCGACCAGCAGTTCGTCCGGACCCAGGTACTGGGTGCGGATGTGGATCACGCGCTCGACCTTGCCCTTGGCGAGCTCGTCCACGATCGTGTCGAGCTCGGCCGGGCTCGCGCCCTCACCGATCAGAAGGCTCTTCATCTCCACGATCAAGATGATCGCGATGACGCCCAGCAGCAAGCCGATGCAGATGGTGCCCACCGCGTCCCAGACCGGGTCACCGGTGAGGGACGACAGGCCCACGCCGAGCAGCGCCAGCACGAGACCGATGAGCGCTCCCGCGTCCTCGAGGAGCACCACCGGCAGCTCGGGCACCTTGGCCTGGCGGATGAACTGCCACCAGGTCGCGTCGCCCTTGATGTCGCGCGATTCGCCGATCGCGGTCTTGAAGCTGTAGCCCTCCAGCACGATCGCGACGACGAGGATCACGACCGCGATGATGGGCGAGCTCAGCGGCTCGGGGTGCTGGATCTTGTGGATGCCCTCGTAGAGGGCGAACACCGAGCCGAGGCTGAACAGAAGCAGGGCGACGACGAACGAGTAGAAGTACCGGTCGCGTCCGAACCCGAACGGGTGGTTCGGCGTCGCCCTGCGCCTCGAGGTTCGCTGGCCCAGCAGAAGCAGGCCCTGGTTGGAGGTGTCGGCGACCGAGTGCACCGACTCGGCCAGCATCGACGACGATCCGGTGATCAGGAACCCGACGAACTTGGCCACGGCGATTCCAGCGTTGGCCATGAGTGCGGCGATGATCGCCTTGGTCCCGCCACCTGCTGACACGACAACTCCCGGAGTTGTGGATCGACGTCCGTTTCGTCCTGCTCGGAACCCTAGAGCGTCAGCGTGGAGTCCGTGCCCGCGGTAGCCCTGAAGAGCTGCGCGGGCGCCTCACCGATCGGCCGCACGAGCACAGCGGGGTCCGAGGCGGCCAGCCACACCGACTGGCCCTGCGCCAGCTTCAGCTCCTCACCGCGCTCGGTCGTCAGGCGCACGGATCCGCGGACGCAGATCAGTACCTGCGGCCCGACGTGGTTGACGCGCACCTCGCCGCCGGAGATCAGGTCGAGCCGCGAGAGTTCGAACTCCGGTGACGCGGTCCGGTACACCGCCAGGCCCGGCACGATCTGCTCGCCGCGCAGCACGGGCATGTCGCCGAAGGCGAAGTCGAGCACTCGCAGCAGCTCCGGCACGTCGACGTGCTTCGGAGTGAGCCCGCAGCGCAGCACGTTGTCCGAGTTGGCCAGGATCTCCACACCGGTGCCGTGCAGGTACGCGTGGAGGTTGCCGGCCGGCAGGTGAATCGCCTCGCCGGGCCGCAGGACCAGACGGTTGAGCAGCAGCGCGGCGAGCACGCCGGCGTCGCCGGGGTAGGCCTCGCCCAGCTCCAGGATCGTGCGGCACTCGAGGTCGAACTCACCGTGCTCCTTGACGTGCAGCACGCATGCGTCGAGCACGTTCGGCAGCAGACCGTCCAGGGTGGGCTGCGGCAGGGTGATCCACGTGGTGAACAGCGCCCGCAGGCCGTTCGAGTCGGGCTGCGCGGCCAGCAGATCGGTGTAGATCCCGAGGTCGGGCGCGTCGAGCGACCGCAGCAGCTCGACCGTGCGGTGCGGGTCGCGGAACCCGGCCAGGGCGTGGAACTCCGTCAGCGCGCAGATCAGTTCCGGCTTCGCCGACGGATCCCTGTAGTTGCGGGTGGAGGCGTCCCTCGGCACGCCCGCGGCCTCTTCGGCGGCGAAACCCTCCGCGGCCTGGGCCGCGGAGGGGTGGGCCTGCAGGCTCAGGGCCTCCTCGGCCGCGAGCACCTTGAGCAGGAAGGGAAGGCGCCCCTCCCAGCGATCCGCGCACTCCGAGCCGAGCTGCCCGCGCGGGTCCGCGGCGAGGACGTCGAGCAGCGAGCGCTCGACTCCGTCCACGCCGACGACCTTGGACGGGTCCCCTGGATGCGCACCCATCCACAACTCTGCCTCCGGATGCGGCGCGGGTACCTGCTTCCCGAGCAGTTCGGCGATCGCTGTGCGTGATCCCCACGCGTACGGCCGAACCGCGTTGTGCAGCAGATCCACTCTTGTACTCACTCCCTCGGGCCGGCGTCAGACCGCCGATGCGTACAACCCTGGACCACCGAGCGTTCCGGCGGCCAGGCCCAGGTACAGCGCGGCGAGCTCGAACCGCAGCGCAAGCAGTGCGGCACCGACCGCCTCACCCCCGGTCAGCTCCTCCACCGGCTCCAAGACGTCGGCACCTGGCAGGTTCTCCTCGGCGGCACGACGGGTGGCCGCGTACTGCGGACCCTGCCGGATCGCGATGAGGAACACCCGCAGCAGGCCGCCGGCCTCGTCCTCGGGGTCGGCGAAGATGTCCGCGCCCGAGGAGCCCCGCAGTGCGCGTCGGTGCAGCACCGGTCGGGTGAGCGCCTGCTGGTAGCCCGCCACGTCGGACACCACACCCGCGTAGCCGGCCAGCGCGTAGGCGCCGTGCGAGCCGACGGCGGTGGCCACGTGGTCCAGCCCCCACAGCAACGGCGTGCGATCGGCCACGCGCAGCGCGAGGGACTTCGCCGGGTTGACGAACGACTCGTGCATCGGGTGGTCCCGCTCCGCCTCGCGGTCCAACTCGTCGGCGATCACGCCGATGTCGGTGCGCAACAGGTCCAGTTCGTTCAGCACCGCCAGCCACGCGGCGAACGCACGCGGGAAGCCGAACCCCGGCGGTACGGGCACTCTCTGCGGCACCAGCAGGGCGTGGCCCGCGGCAGCGGCGGCGACGGGGCCTTCCTGGGGCGCGGTCAGCATGATGCGCGCGCCGCGGCGGCCGGCCCGGTCGATCGACTCGGCGAGCACCTCGTCGCCGGGGTCCTCGGTGTGCGCCAGAACCACGTCGAGAGCACCGACCCAGCTGGGTACCGCGTCAGCGGAGACGACCGGCACCGGGCACGACGGCCCGAGCATCGCAGTCACGAGCTTCGCGACCGAAGCGGCCACTCCGGGGCGGGTGACCAGCACGAGAGCCCGCGGGCGTTCGGAGAACATCCGCGAGACGCCGAGTCCGTCCGCGGCCTCTGCGGTCGCCCGGACCTGGGCGCCCGCGCGCGCGGCGGCACGCAGCCACCCCGCGGTGTCAGCGTCGGCGAGCCGGTTCGGGTCGTCGAGCAGGCTGTCGTCGAGCACCCCAGGTCACCCGGCCGTCGAATCTCCGGTGGTCGCTGCGTCGACCGCCTCGTCCAGCAGGAGCACCGGGATGCCGTCGCGGACCGGGTAGGAGCGCCCGCACGACGTGCACGTCAGGAAGTCCGCCCGTGGGTCGGTCGGGGTGCCCACCTGCAGTGGTGCGTGCTCGGGGCACGGGCACCGGAGGATCTCGAGCAACTGCGCGTCGAGCTGAACGGCCATGGTTCCTCCTCTGCTAGCCACGCACGACGGCGAGGACTTCGTCGCGCAGGGCGGTGACCGCCTCGGCGTCGGCGGCCTCGACGTTCAAACGGAGCAGCGGCTCGGTGTTGGAAGCCCGCAGGTTGAACCACGAGCCGTCGGGCAGCGAGACGGTCAGCCCGTCGAGCTCGTCGAAGGCCACACCCTCACGCGTTCCGTAGACGTCTTTGATCGCGGCGATCCGGCCGGCCTGGTCGTCCACCGTCGAGTTGATCTCACCGGAGGCGGCGTATCGGTCGTAGGCCTCGGTGAGCGCCGAGAGCGGACCGTCCTGCTCGCCCAGCGCGGCCAGCACGTGCAGCGCGGCCAGCATGCCGGTGTCGGCGCGCCAGAAGTCGCGGAAGTAGTAGTGCGCCGAGTGCTCGCCCCCGAAAATGGCTCCGGACCGCGCCATCTCCTCCTTGATGAAGGAGTGGCCGACGCGGGTGCGCACCGGCTTCCCGCCGTGCTCGGTCACGATCTCGGGGACGGCCCGCGAGGTGATCAGGTTGTGGATCACGGTGGCGCCGGGGTCCTTGGTCAGCTCGCGCACGGCCACCAGCGCGGTGATCGCGCTCGGGGACACCGGCTCGCCGCGCTCGTCGACCACGAAGCAGCGGTCGGCGTCGCCGTCGAAGGCGAGACCGGCGTCGGCGTTCTCGGCGACGACGCGCTTCTGCAGGTCGACGATGTTCTTCGGGTCCAGCGGGTTCGCCTCGTGGTTCGGGAAGCTGCCGTCGAGCTCGAAGTACATCGGCACGATTTCGATCGGCAGGCCCTGGAACACCTCGGGGACCGTGTAGCCGCCCATTCCGTTGCCGGCGTCGACGACGATCTTCAACGGGCGCACGGCCGACAGGTCGACGAGCTCACGCAGGTAGGCGGCGTACTCGGACAGCGTGTCGCGCTCGTCGAGCGTGCCGGGCGTGATGCCCTGCGCGTTGGGGAGCTCCTGCTCGGCGTCCTCGCGGATCTGGGCGAGACCGGAGTCCTGTCCCACCGGGGCGGCGCCCGCCCGGCACAGCTTGATGCCGTTGTACTTCGCCGGGTTGTGACTCGCGGTGAACATCGCGCCCGGCAGGTCGAGCCTGCCGGAGGCGAAGTAGAGCATGTCGGTGCTCGCCAGACCGATGCTGATCACGTCGACGCCCTGCTGCATGACGCCGGTCGCGAAGGCCGTGGAGAGTTCTGGCGAGGAGTCGCGCATGTCGTGGCCGATGACGACGGCGGGGCCTCCGACGAGGCGGGCGAATGCCGCACCGAAGTCCCGGACGACGTCGGCGTCGAGCTGCTCACCGACGACTCCGCGAATGTCGTAGGCCTTGACGATGCCGGACAGGTCGCGCACACGCACTCCAGGTTTCGTTGGCTCTTGCCGGCGGCGTCACGCCGCCGGGCGGCAGCCTACCGGCGGCGAAGTGAGCGCTGTGTGCGGTCGTTCAGTCGTCTCGGGGATCGGGCAGAACCCGCAGGTGACCGCGCCGTCCGCTGGCCGCCGGGACCTCGGGCTGCTCGACCCGACGATCCGCCCGCCCCGCCTCGCGCACGGCCTCGGCCAACGCGGTGAGGTCGTCCACCGTCGGCTCTGGAGCCGCGAACTCACCCTGGTGCCGCACGACCTCCCAGCCGCGCGGGACCGTCAGCCGCAGCGCGTGCTCCTCGCACAGGTCGTAGCTGTGCGGTTCGGAGTACGTCGCGAGTGGTCCGACGACCGCGGTGGAGTCCGCATAGGCGTAGGTGAGCGTCGCGACTGCCGGGTTGACGCACCCGGTTCGCGAGCACCGTCTCACGCTCCGCACGGCGGGGACGATAGCGCGTCACTGCCAGTGCGCGTCGTAGGCACGCGGACGACGCACATTCGAGCTACTAGGCTCAGGCGCGTGGTGATGGCTCGGGGGTCGCGAAAACAGGGTTCTCCGCGACGACGCAATCGCGACCGGCACGGTCGTGGCCTGCGCGGACCGCTGTACCCGGCCACGTTGCCGGCAGCCCGCAGCCGGGCTGAGCGGTTCGACGCGCTGGTGATCGAGGCGCTGGAACCGATCGAGGCGCGGTGGCGCACCGAGCTGACCCAGCTCGACGTGGCGGTCGACGACGTGCCGGACGTGCAGTCCTCCGCCGACGACGTGGTCGAGGACGGCGAGGTGCCGCTGGCGCGGCTCGTTCCCGCTGGAGCCGACCGGCCGGGTGCGCCGACGAGGGCGCGGATCGTGCTCTACCGCCGTCCCCTGGAGGCGCGCGCCAAGGACGGGGCGGATCTCGCCGACCTCGTGCACGACGTGCTCGTCGAACAGGTCGCGAACTACCTCGGCCTCGACCCCGACGTCATCGACGGCGAGTGAGCTCTCCGGTCCGCTCGCTCCTCGTCAGCGGCGGCGGGACGGGATCGCGGTCAGCACGGTGAACAGGAACGCGGCGGCCTGGGCGAGCAGCAGCAGGTCGCGCAGCGAGCTGGAGACCTCCACCCGGACCTCCGCCGCGGTCTTCGGCAGCGGGACGCCCACGAGGTGACCCCAGATGCGCACGATCGGCACCTGCCGGCCGTCCACGCTCGCCCGCCAGCCCGGCTCGTCCTCCGCGGCGAGCACGAGGAAGCGTCCTTCCGGCCCCTCGGAGGCTCGCACGGCCAACTCCGGCGGTCCCGACTCGACCGGCGTGACGCCGGGCGTGCCCAACTCGATCGGCGGTTGCCCGCCGACCCGCGCGCGCTGCGCGAGGTCGGGCGAGATGAGCACCGCGTTGCCCGCGGGCAGTCGCACGCGCAACACCGCACGCCCGTCGGACGCGGCCGGCGCCTCGGCGACGAGCTGGCCACCCGCTGACCGCAGGCGGTCGCCGGTGGCCTGGTCGGGCAGCACGACGAACGCCACACCGGAGACCGCCAGCTGACCGAGCGCACGCCTCGCGGCGTCGACCGACCCGCCGGTGAGGTCGGAGCTCCACCTGCTCAACCGGCCGGGACTCGACGGTGTCGGCGCCATGTCGTCGTCACCGAACGCGGGCATCCGCCCGGCCACCTGACGTGTCGGTTCTCCGGGTCCACCGAGCACGAGCACCGAACGGCCGGTGCGCTCGATCTCCTGCGCCACCGTCGACGGCAGGCGTACGCCATCGCCGGCGCGCAGCGGCCCCTCCCGGAGCCCGATCAGGCCGGCAGTGCCGAGCGCCAGCACGGCGACGACCCCGGTCAGTGACACGACCTGCCTCACCCGTGCGCGGCCGGCCACGGCACCCACCGCGACGTCACGCCGGCACGCCGCGAGCACCACCCACAGCAGCCCCCAGCCGAGGACCACCAGGGGCGCGCCGGTCCAGCCGTGCCGCGTCGTGGACGTCGAGACGGAGTCTCCCGCCAGCGGCGCCGCGGGCACGGCGAGCAGCACCGCGATCGCACCGCCTGCGAGCACCACCACCGCGAGACCGGCGAGCATCGCGCGGTTGGGGCGCAGCACGACGGCGCCGAATGCGGCCAGCGCGACGGCCGCGCCGACGAGCGGCAACGCGCCTGGGCCACCGGGACGCAAGGACAGCAGGTCGAGCGCCCCCACCTGCGGCTCGGGCGCGTGGCCGCCCAGACCGTGCAAGGCGACCGAAGGGTGCTGCAGCAGGACGGCGGGCCACGGCAGCAGCAACGCCAAGGGCAGCAGGACGACGGCGAACAAGGCGGCGACCCGGCGGCGACCGTCACCCCGGTGACCGGGCACCACCACGAAACCGATCAACACACCGAGCAGCACCACCACGTGCAGCAGCGGCGAGAACGCCCCCAGCACGGCCACGCCGAACGCGGTGGCCGACGCCACGGGCAACCACGACGGTCCGGACGCCGGGCGGAGGACGGCGAAGACGCCCGCGAACACCAGCGGTGCGACGACGTGCGCCACGACCACGTCCAGCCTGCCCTGGCTGACCGCCGAGGTCGCGGCGGGCAGCAGACCGTACGCCGCGGCGACCACCGCGCGGACCGGGCGGCGGACCTTCAGACGCCGGCTCGCCACGTACGCCGCCAGGGCGGCCAACGGGGCATCACCCAGCAGCAGCAACGCGACGACGGCCTGCGGGCCGCCGAAGATCGCCCCGAAGACACCGAGCACGGCCATCGCAGCGGGTGCGGGAGCCGAGGTGCCTCCACTCACGGAGTGCCACGCCGCGAGGTAGCTCGACCACGTGGCACCGAGGTCCTGCACGGGGAGCAACCTGCCGCCGGCCAGGTCGAACCCGAGACGGCCCGAGTTGGCGATCAGCGCGAAGGCGGTCAGCCCCAGCACGAGCAACAGCGGCGGGGCCATCAGCAACGAGCGCAGAACACGCGCTCGGTCCACCTCCACGAACACCAGCGCGGGTTCCGGACGACTGCCGCGCGGCACCGGTGAAGGCCTCGGTCGCGGGCTCGGCCGCAGCCCCGGTACGAGGGCGGCGTCGGCACTCACCGGGACCGCGACCGTCGGACGCCGGAGCCCGGCGGGCGCGCGGACGTTGCGCGGTACCGCACCCGCCGGCAACGCCTGCGGGCCGACCACACGCCTGCCTGCATCCTTTCCGGACGGTGAGGGCCAGCCGCTCGGCCGCCCCTCGTCCTCGGGGAGCCTGCCGAGTGCCGCGTCGGCCTCGAGCCTGCGGCGGATGAGGAACGACGAGCCGGACCGGACCGCGTTGCGCAGCCTCGTCAACCTGCTGGTGAAGAGCCCCTTCACGGCACGCCGGCGCGGGTCCGCGGTCGCCTTGCGGCTCCGCCGGCCGGCGAGCAGTCGCCCCCGCCCGTCGAGCAGGTACCGCAGCGCGCCGACCTCGGCGTGCGCGTCGGAGAACCTGCGCAACAACAGCAATCCAGCGGTGCGCAGCAGGACCAGCACGGCGAGTCGTGGAAGCCCCAGCACGAACGACAGCGTCGAGGAGTTCACCAGGAACGTGCGCATGCCGTGCGCGCGGTCCACCCCGCGCGGTGACGGTCCGGGTCGGGCCGCGGCGGCGTCGAGCCTGCGCAACCCGCGGCTGGCCGCCCTGGCGTGCCGCATCCTGGCCAGAGGCACGCACAGCGCGACGTGTCCCGCCTGGTTGACCCGCCAGCCGAAGTCGAGGTCGTCGCGCAGCATCGGCAGGGCTTCGTCGTAGCCGCCCACCTCGTCCCACACCTCGCGCCGGATGAGCGAACCCGCCGAGGACACCGCGAGCACCTCGGTGCTCTGCAGGTATGAGCCGAATCCGCTCCAGTCCATCTCGTTCGGCCCGATGCCCGTCTGCCGGTGTCCGGACGCATCGGTGGACAGACCCGCTTCGACCACCAACCGCGGATCGGACCAGTCGAGGCTGAGCGGTCCGAGCACCGCGGCCGCGGGCGACAGCTCCGCAGTGGTCAGCAAGGCCGCGAGACAGTCCGGCTCCGGAGCGCAGTCGTCGTGCAGGAGCCACAACCACTTGCCCGGATCACCCCAGCGCTCCACGGCGTGCGCGACGGCAGCGTGCACCGCTTCGCCGAACCCCGTGCCGCGTGGCAGGGTCAGCACACCGTCCACGATCCGGTCCGGACCGTCGGACGCTTCCGCGAGCGACTTCGGCGTCCGGTCGACCGATCCGGTGTCGACCGCGATCACGTGACGGGGCCGGGGATGTTGGCGCCTCAACGCGGAAAGCGCCGTGCTGAGCCACTGGTCGCCGTCGTGGCAGACCAGCACGGCGAGCACCGGCGCGGTCCGAAGACGAGGAGGGGCGTTGCTCGGCAAGTGGGCCTCTCCTCAACAACGGCGTCACCGACGAACGTGCGGATGTCACACGTTAAGACGGTTCACGGCACCGTTGCGTCACGGGGTGTACGAACTGAATCGAATCCGCCTCCCACCAGGCGGAACGAGATCTCAGACGGCGCGCTTCTTGAGCTTCCTCCGCTCTCGTTCGGACAGGCCGCCCCAGATGCCGAAGCGCTCGTCGTGCGCGAGGGCGTACTCGAGGCACTCGGAACGCACCTCGCAACCCAGGCAGATGCGCTTGGCCTCCCTGGTCGATCCGCCCTTTTCCGGGAAGAACGCCTCGGGGTCGGTTTGCGCGCACAAGGCGCGCTCCTGCCAGTCCTGTTCGTCGGACCCGTCGAACAGGTCGGAAAACACGCCCAATTCCCGCGTGTCCCCCCACTCCACGACCCGGTCCCCTTCAATTCCCTGCATCCGTCCGCCTCCTCGCCTTCCGCTCTCCCCGGTTGGCGGACACCACCCGCCGTCCCCACAACGACGAATGACACCGATGTGATTACACCTGCGTCACAGCAAGGGCGCAAGCGGAGTCCACACGTCGGGGGATATTCGCGCGAATAGCGGCAAAGGCCTTGACCAGCTGCACAGACGGTGACTAGAAGACCCGCTCGTCTCTACGCGGTGTTCCCAACTGGCCTACGGCCGCTTTCAGGACAGGCCACACTGGAGGGGTGAAGCGATCCGCTGTTCGTCCAAGTCCACTGTTCCTCGGCCTTCTGGCAGCGACCGCGGCCGGCGCCGCGCTGACCGTCGCGGACTCGGACGCGGCCGTCGCCGGTGGCACGGTGCTGTTCATCCTCGCAGGTTGGGCGGTCTCCCTGTGCCTGCACGAGTTCGGGCACGCGTTCGTCGCGTACAAGGGCGGCGACCACTCCGTGCGCGACAAGGGCTACCTGAGCCTGGACATCCGGCACTACACCGACCCCCTGCTGAGCATCGTGCTGCCACTGGTGCTCCTGGCGTTCGGCGGCATCCCCCTGCCCGGCGGCGCGGTGTGGATCAACCACCACGCGCTGCGGTCGAAGAAGGTGGAGTCGCTGGTGTCTCTCGCCGGGCCGTTGAGCAACCTCGTGCTCGGCGTGCTGCTGGCGGTGTCCGTGCTGCTCTTCCAGCCGCCGTTCGGGCTCGCCGCCGCGTTGTCCTACCTGGCGCTGCTGCAGATCATCGCGTTCGTGCTCAACATCCTGCCGGTGCCCGGTCTGGACGGCTGGGGCGCCATCGAGCCCTGGTTGCCGCCGGCGGCGCAGCAGTTCGGCGCCAAGGCGCGACCGTGGGCGCCGTTCATCCTGTTCGCGGTGCTGATCGGATTCCCCTCCGTCGGAGGGGCGCTCTACCAGCTGGCGTTCGCGCTGCTCCAGAGCGTCGGTGGAATGCCGGGCCTCGCCGCCGCGGGTTACCAGGCCTTCAGGACCTGGCTCCCCGCGATCGGATGACCGCACACGTGCGAGGATTGGCATCCGTGAAGGTCGTCGTACTGGTCGGTGGAGTTGGCGGGGCGCGTTTCCTGCAGGGGTTGAAGGCCGCGCTGGGGCACGTGCCCGGTGGCGATTCGCCGCACGAGATCACCGCGGTGGTGAACACCGGCGACGACGTGTGGATGCACGGCCTGCGGATCTGCCCGGATCTGGACACCTGCATGTACACGCTCGGCGGCGGGATCGACACGGAGCGCGGCTGGGGCCGCGCGGAGGAGTCGTGGACGGTCAAGGAGGAACTGGCCGCCTACGGTGCCGATCCGACGTGGTTCGGGCTCGGCGACCGCGACATCGCCACGCACCTCGTGCGCTCGCGGATGTTGCGGGCCGGCTACCCGCTCTCCGCCGTCACCGAAGCGCTGTGCGACCGCTGGCAGCCCGGTGTGCGACTGCTGCCGATGTCCGATGATCGAGTCGAGACCCACGTCGTCGTGGAGGACGCGGAGTCCGGCGAGCCCAGGGCGATCCACTTCCAGGAGTGGTGGGTGCGCCATCGGGCCGAGTTGCCCGCGCGCTCCTTCGCGTCCGTCGGCGCCGAGCAGGCCAAGGCGGGACCCGGCGTGCTGGAGGCCATCGCCGAGGCCGACGCGGTCGTCCTCGCCCCGTCCAACCCGGTGGTCAGCGTCGGCACGATCCTCGCCGTGCCAGGCGTGAGGGCCGCACTGCGAGACACGTCGGCCGGTGTCGTCGGCCTGTCTCCGATCGTCGGCGGCAAGCCGTTGCGCGGCATGGCCGACGCGTGTCTGTCCGCGATCGGCGTGCAGACCACGGCCGAGGCGGTCGGCCGGCTCTACGACTCCCGGAAGTGCTCCGAGAACGGCATCCTCGACGGCTGGCTGGTGCACACCGGTGACCGCGCCGACGTGCCCGGCGTCGCCGTGCGAGCGGTCCCGCTGCTGATGTCCGATGTGGACGCCACAGCGGAGATGGCGAAGGCGGCGCTGGACCTCGCAGGAGTGACCGTTGCCTGACCACGCCGCCACCGAACCGGTCGAACTCCTGCCGGTGCCCGGCCTGCCGGAGTTCCGGCCCGGCGACGACCTCGCGTCGGCGATCGCCGAGGCCGCACCGTGGTTGCGTGACGGCGACGTCCTCGTCGTCACGAGCAAAGTCGTGTCCAAAGTAGAGGGACGGCTCGTCGGCGTTCCCGCAGCCCCCGAGGCACGCGACGCGTTGCGCCGCGAGTGGGTCAACGCGGAGGCGGTGCGCGTGCTCGCCCGCAGGGGCCGCACGCTCATCACGCAGAACAAGCTCGGAATCGTCCAGGCGGCGTCCGGCGTGGACGCGTCGAACGTGGCGGGCGACGAGATCGCCCTGCTGCCGGAGGACCCGGACGGCTCGGCCGCCGCGCTGCGCGACAGCCTGCGCGCGTTGCTCGGCATCACGGTCGCCGTGGTGGTCACCGACACGATGGGCCGGGCCTGGCGGGTCGGCCAGACCGACGTCGCGATCGGCTCGGCCGGCCTGCAGGTGCTGCACCGCTACGCGGGCCAGGTGGACCGTCAGGGCAACGAGTTGATGGTCACCGAGGTGGCGGTGGCCGACGAGATCGCCGGCGCCGCTGATCTGGTGAAGGGCAAGCTCGGCGCCGTCCCGGTCGCCGTGCTGCGCGGGCTCCCCACAGTGCAGGACGGCTCGACCGCACGGGATCTGACGCGCCCGGTCGAGGAGGACCTGTTCCGGCTCGGCACCGAGGAGGCGATCGCGCAGGGCCGGGCGGAAGCCGTGCTGCTCCGCCGGTCCGTCCGGTTCTTCACCGACGAACCCGTTGACCTGCAAGCGTTGCGCAGGGCGGTGGGGGCCGCGCTGACCGCGCCCGCACCGCATCACACACGTCCCGTGCGGTTCGTGCACGTGCGTGATCGCGCGCGGCGAGCGCGGTTGCTCGACGAGATGCGCGCGACCTGGGAGGCCGATCTGCGGGCCGACGGCTTCGACGCCGATCGCATCGCGCGGCGCCTGCGGCGCGGTGATCTGTTGTACGAGACGACCGAGATCGTGGTGCCGTTCCTGGTGCGCGAAGGGGCGCACGACTACCCCGACGAGCGACGGTCGGAGGCCGAACGGACGATGTTCACGATCGCCGCCGGTGCCGCTGTGCAAGGTCTCCTGGTGGCGTTGGCCGCCGAGGGGATCGGCTCGTGCTGGGTGTCGTCGACGATCTTCTGCCCCGACGTGGTCCGCTCGGTGCTGGACCTGCCCGCCGACTGGGAGCCGCTCGGCGCGGTCGCCGTCGGGCATCCCGAGGAGCCCCTCGCACCCCGCCCGCCGCGTGACCTCGACGAAGGGTTGCTCGAACTGTGAGTCTGCACGCCGACGCCGTATCAGTGCTGAGCGGCTGGACCCCGGCGGACCGGGAGCAGGAGGCCCTTCGCCAGGCGTACCTGGGTTTCCTGGCCGCGCGGGAGGACGCCTGCCTGCGCAGTTGCGAAGCAGGGCACATCACCGCGTCCGCTCTGGTGCTCGACGCCACGGGTGAGCGGGCGCTGCTCACCCTGCATCCCCGCGTGGGCCGATGGTTGCAGCTCGGCGGGCACTGCGAGCCGACGGACGTCTCGCTGCTCGCCGCGGCGATGCGGGAGGCCACCGAGGAGTCGGGGATCACCGGACTGCGCATCGAGCCGCAGCCCGTTCACCTCGACGTGCACCCGATCACTTGCTCGTTGGGCGTGCCGACACGGCACTTCGACGTGCGGTTCCTCGTTCGCGCCCCGATCGGTGCGCAACCGGTGCGCAGCGCTGAGTCCATCGATCTGCAGTGGTGGCCGCTCGACGCACTTCCGTCCAATGTGGATGACCTCGTGCCGATGATCGAGGCCGCGCTGGGCCGCCTTCACTGATCAGGGTCGCTAGATGGCGCGGTGGTCGCGTGGTGACAAGCGCGGGCCGAAGCGCGGCTTGCGGAAGCCGGAAGCCTCTATGTAACGCACCGCGCGATGACGCTGCGGCGCGTAGGGTGCCAGCACCTCGAGCATGCCGTCGTCGTCCAGTGGATGCCCGACCAGCGCCCAGCCAACGATGCTGGGGATGTGGAAGTCGCCGACGCTGACCGCGTCCGGATCGCCCCACGCCCGCTGCGCGACCTCCGCGGCGGTCCAGATTCCGATGCCGGGCACCAGGCGCAGCAACCGACGTCCCTGCTCGCCACGCAACTCAGCCGCGCGGCCGAGACGGTGCGCTACCTGCGCGCAGGCGATGAGCGCCCGTCGCCGCGCACCGTCCACACCGGCCTCGTGCCACTCCCAGTCGTTGATGGACAGCAATGCGCGCGGTGTCGGCGGCACACGCATGCCCTCGGGTGCGGGCCCCGGCGCCGGCGCACCGAACCGCCGGCAGAGGTCCCGGTAGGACCGGCGGGCCTCGTGTCCGGTGACCTTCTGCTCCAGCACCGCAGGCAGCAACGCGTCCCACACGCGGCCGGTGGCACCGAGCCGCAGGCCGGGCATCCGCCGCCAGGTCTGCTCGATCAACGGGTGGTGCGCGCGGAACTCGTCGACGTTGTCGTCCGCACCGAGCAACGCGGGCAAGCCGTCGAGCAACCACTCGGCGCCCTCGCCCCAGGCGTTCGCTTCCACCTCACGGTCCTGGCGGTGCAGTACCACCGTGCCGGCGCCCGCCGGGGTGTTGGCGGTCAGCCACAGCACCCCGGAGGCGTCCTGCCGGTACGCCGGATCGCCCGCACCGCGGCGCAGCGGACCCAGCACCGTCGCGACGTCGAGCGCGTACGGCGGCCGCCAGGTCCGGGCCGGCACGTCAGACGTCCGCGGAGAACCGGACGCCGCCCTCGGGCAGGACCACGCCGGGCCAGACCCGTGCCCCACCGATCAGCTCGCACCCCGCTCCGACGACGGCACCGTCACCGATCACCGCGTCGCGCACGACCGCACCCGCCTGCACGAGGCACTCGGCGCCGAGCACGCTGTTCTCCACGAGCGCTCCCTCGCCGACGACCGCGCCGTCGAACAGCACCGAGCCCTGCACGGACGCGCCCGAAGCCACCGTGCAGCCCGCGCCCACCGTCGTGCCGCCACCGACGACTGCGTCGGCGTGGACCTGCGCCCCCTCGAGGACGATCGCCTCGCCCGGCTCGGCGGGGAGTGCCGCCGACGGCGCGACGCCGCGCACCAGGTCGGCCGAGCCCTGCACGAAGGCCGCAGGAGTGCCGAGGTCCAGCCAGTACGAGGCGTCCACGTGCCCCTGGACCCGCGCTCCCCGCGCCAGCAGGCCGGGGAAGGTCTCACGCTCCACCGACACCGGCCGTCCGGCGGGGATCGATTCGATCACCTCACGGCGGAACACGTAGCAACCGGCGTTGATCTGGTCGGTCGG
>DASYMV010000367.1:0-7294 GCA_036008865.1 Pseudonocardiaceae bacterium
GCGCTCGCCGACTGGTTCGCCGTGACGGCGCTGTTCCGGCGGCCGCTCGGCCTGCCGATTCCGCACACGGCGATCATCCCGACCCGCAAGGACACCTTCGGCAACGCCCTGGGTGACTTCGTCGGTCAGAACTTCCTCTCCGAGGCCGTCGTGCGGGACAAGTTGCGCCGCGTCGGCATCAGCCGTCGCCTCGGCGCGTGGGTCGCGCAGCCGGACAACGCCGACCGGGTCACCTCGGAACTCGCGAACGTCGTCAAGGGTGCGGTGGCGGTGCTGCGTGACGAGGACGTGCAGGCTGTGATCGAGCACGCGCTCGTGCGCAGACTGGTCGCGCAGCCGTGGGGCCCGCCGCTGGGCAAGCTGCTGGGCCAGGTGCTCACCGACGGAGCGCACCACAAGCTCGTCGACCTGGTGTGCGACCGCGCGTACGACTGGGTCCGCGACAACCACGGCACCGTCATGCGAGTGGTGTCCGAGCGCGCTCCGACGTGGTCGCCGCGATTCGTCGACTCTCTGCTGGCGGACAAGGTCTACACCGAGCTGCTGAACTTCGCGTGGGCGGTGAAGACCGACGTCAACCACCCGATGCGGCAGGCCGTGGACACCTTCCTGATCGAGTTCGCCGGGGACTTGCAGCACGACCCCGTGACCATGCAGCGTGCCGAGCAGGTCAAGCAGCAGATCATCGAGCACCCCGACGTGCAGCACCTCATCGACTCCGCGTGGGGCACTGCGAAGAAGATGTTGCTGGACGCGGCGCAGGACCCGTCGAGCGAGCTGCGCAAGCGCATCAAGGAGGGCCTGATCTCGTTCGGCAGCCGGCTGGTGGTGGACGACGCCATGCGCCAGAAGGTGGAGGGCTGGCTCGAGGGCGCCGCCGCGTACGTGGTGACCAACTACCGCAGCGAGATCACGACGTTGATCACGGACACGGTCGAGCGCTGGGACGCCGAGGAGACCTCGCGCAAGATCGAACTGCAGGTCGGCAGGGACCTGCAGTTCATCCGCATCAACGGCACCGTGGTCGGCTCGCTCGCCGGCCTCGTGATCTACGCCGTTGCGCAGGTGCTCTACTAGGACACGCCGACCGCGCGGGCCCGCTCCCGCCAGTTGCGGGCCTTCTCGCGGTTGCCGCACACCTGCATCGAGCACCACGTCCGCGAGCGGTTGCGGGAGCGGTCGTAGAACGCCCACAGGCATCCGTCCGCCGGGCAGATCTTGAAGCGTTCCCACGAGCCGAGCACCGCGAGCCGGGCCGCCGCCGCGAGCACCGCACCCAGCGCGTCCCGCGTGGTCATGACCGGCACGCCGTGGTTCAGCTCGACGCGGATCACCCCCGACGCTCCCGGTGTGCTGTTGTCCTCGTGTTCCTCGCCGAGGGAGTAGCGCAAGGCCGTGCGGGCCGCGCGGACCTGCTCCAGGTCGCCTCCTTGGCCCAGTCCCCGCTCACTGACCCAGGCCCGCCACGACGCTTCGCTGTCCAGCACGTCGGTGCCGAGTTCCAGGTCCCGGGTGTTGAGGAAGGCGAGCACGAGCTCGACATCGTGTTCTGTTTCGCCGGCTCGACCCGTCGCCCAGGTCGCGTGATCCCAGCCAGCAGCCAGACCAGTCACCTCACCACTGTATGCGCCACTTCGGTTGCGGTGGGACGAGGTAACCAGCAAACTCGTTTGACAGGTTATTCACTGCGGTCACAGGTGAGTGATGATCATGAGTGATGCCGTTCCCCGCTTCGGTTCCGTGGTGCTGGACTGCCCGGACCCGCTCTCGCTCTCGGAGTTCTACGCGCGGCTGCTCGGGTGGCCGTCCGACCCCGAGCCCGACCCCGCCAACGGATGGGCGTCGCTCGCCGACCCGGCCGGCGGCGTCATGCTGGAGTTCCAGCGCGTCGAGGACTACAAGCCCCCGACGTGGCCTGCGCCGGACGTTCCGCAGATGTCGCACCTCGATCTGCGCGTCGAGGACCTGGAGGTGAGTCACGCGCGTGCCCTGGAGATCGGCGCGACGCACCTCGACGACGGCGGGACGTTCCGCGTGTACGCCGATCCGGCCGGGCACCCGTTCTGCCTCTGCGCCTGCTGAGATGACATCGGTCTGAGTACTCGCGGTACGAGCAGGTTCGCACAGCGTGGTCACACCCGCGTCGGCCTGATCGGGGACGCTGATGACTGTTCAGCCAGTGCGCGCCTCGGCCCCGGTCCGGGCGCGCGCCGGTTGATCGGCCAGGCGGTCCTGGATGAGCGCGTGCCGGAACTGGTAGCACGCGCCCGCTTGGCGGAGCACGCCGAGCTTGCGTGCGTCGTCGAGGAAGACCATGAGCTCCCACGGCAGCTTGCCGCGCATGGCGAGCCAGATCCGTGCGACGGTGAACCACCACCAGCGCAGGTGCAGCACGCTCAGCGCGAAGCCCAGCATGAGGCCGGACGCGAGGCCGAGCCCGACCATCCCCGTCTGGTGGGGGCCGAACACCATCGCGGCGGTCGCACCGAACACGACACCGAGCACGAGCGAACCCGTCCACACCGCGACGCGGTCGCGCGACATCGTCCACTTCGGACTGGACGCGCGTGACAGCTCGGCCGAGTTGGTCAGCGCGAAGCGCAGTGCGGTCGCGACGGCAAGACCCAGACCGACGACCAGACCGGCCGAGAAACCGTACAGAGCACCGAACACCAGGCCGATCGCGGAACCGATCACGCCACTGGTCACCAGCAGGCTGCGCCAGACGCCCAGCCGGGGGCGAGCGGTCCGCTCGTGGAAGGTCCGGCTCGACGCTGCGAGTGCGGCGGCGGCGACCAGCACGCCTGCCGCGAGACCGGTGAGCGGAGCGAGCGTCGGCGTGCTCACGTACGCCATCAGCCACGCGACACCGAATCCGGCGATCGAGCCGAGCACGAGCGCGCCCAGCAGCGCCAGCCACGTGCTGCCCACCGCACGGCGCAGCTCCCACCACGCCAGTTCGCGGATGCCGTGCTCGCGCATCTCGTGCGCCAGGAACCCCAGCCAGCGCCGGGCGCTGTTCGTCGGCCAGATCTGGCTCACACGGGCGTGGTGCGCCGCGCCCCGGTTGCCGAAGACGACGTTGATCAACTCGTCGGTCAGGTGCTCCTCGATGGCGCGTCGGTCCGGGAATCGACCGCGGTCGAGCAACTCGGTGGGCTCGTTCTCACCCAGGCCGTAGACCATGCTCGCGAGCCAGACGGTCAGCGGGGTGGACAGCGCGTCGCCGAGCCTGCCGTCCGGTTCGGCGCGCAAGTGCAGGAAGATCGGCTCCCAGCGTGCAGCCGACACCGCGTCCGCACCGTCGCGCAAGTACGCCGTGACCTCCTCGTGGTCGAGCGGGTGCATCTCGACGACGTCCGCCCCGGCGACCGGTCCCACCCGGGTTACCGCGCCCGCGAACTCCGCGGAACGGCTGGTGAGCACCAGCGGTGCGCCGACGGGAAAGGCCCGCTTGATGCGCTCCAGTGCGTCGGCGCGCTTGGCCGCGGGGATCTCGTCGAGGCCGTCCAGCACGGGGAGGACGAGACGCTGCTCCACCATCAGGTCCGCCGCGTAGCTGCCGTAGAGCTCGGTGTTGCGCAGCGCCGGGTGGTCCTCGTACAGGCGGCGCGTCATCCAGGTGCGGATGTCCTCCGTGTCCGGGTCCCAAGTGGACAGTGGGAGTAGCAGCGGAACGGGCCCGTCGGAACGGCGGTCGAGCAGGCCGATGGTGAGCAGCATCGCGAGGGTGCTCTTGCCGCTGCCCGGTGGCCCGATGACGACCAAGCGCTTGTTCCGCTGCCGCTCGAACGCGCCGACGACCGCGTCGCTGCGTCCGGGGGGTGCGTCCGGCAGGTCGCTGACCGGCAGGTCGGTCGCGCTCCAGTGCAGGTCGAGCATGTCCGCGCCGGACAGGCCGCGCGCCTGGCACTCGTCGCGCCACTGCGTGTGCAGGGCGACGGCGAGCGCCTTGGCCGCGGCGTCGAGGGTGTCCTCCGTGCTCAGACCCGCTGCCCGCCGCCGGTGCAGCCACGGGTCGAGGACTGCGAGGAAGAGCAGGAAACCCAACGCGAGCGCGGTGAGCCAGGTGTCCGGGTCGATGCCGAAGTCGGTGATGAACAGGCCGGCCGCCGCGAGCAGGGCAGCCAGCACGCATCCCGTGAGCACGGCCCGCTGGCGAAGTCTGGACACGGCTGCATCATGGCCCACCCGCCCGAGGCTCAGGTCGATCAGCCGTTCGTGTCATGAAATTCACATCGATCGACGCTCGCCGCACCGTCCGCGTGCGGTGAGCGGCAGTTGGTGGCGGAAGTGCCGTTCGAACGGATGCCGGTGGTACGTGCAGAGCGCTGCAGCCCCGTGCGATGCGCCGTCGGCTACAGCTCCCAGCGGTAGGAGCTGTCGGAGCGGTCGAGCCACAGGTACTGCGTGCCGGGCTCCACGGTGACGCCGAAGCGGTGCCTGCGCGGCTGCCCCAGCTCCTGCCACTGCTGATGAGCGGCCTCGGCCACGTCCCACAGCCGGCGCGGACCGCCCTGCTCGACGACGTGCACGGCGTTCCTGGTGCCGTGCCTCACCCACGAGCCGTCCCGGTGGGCGAACCAGGTCTGTCCCCGTGTCCCCACGCTCGCCGCGACGTCGGAGAGCGCCAGCCCGGCGAAGAACTCGAACGGGCTGGACGGGCTGAGCACCGCATCCGCGTCCAGTGATGTCTCGCGCGCGGACTCGGCCTCGGCGGTGCGCGCCGACCGCAGCAGGTCACCGGACCAGGGCTGCCCGTCCGCGCGCAGCGGCATGAAGCGACCGTCCTCGGAGAGCACGCGACCCTCGCCGCGCGGGCCGTCGCCCACCTCGATCCGGACGAGGCCGGCGCCGATCTGCCTGTTGAGCGTGGTCACCACCAACCCGCCGGGAACCGTTTGGTCCAACCAGGCGAGCGGGATCCGCGACACCGAACACGTGCACAGGACGCGGTCGTAGGGTGCGTTGGCCGCGAACCCGAGAGCGCCGTCGCCCACCGCGCACGTCGGCCGGTAGCCGCTGCGGGCCAAGTGCTCGCTCGCGCGGGTGAGAACGCCCGCGTCCACGTCCACCGTCGTGACCTGCTCCTCGCCGAGCGCGTGGCACAGCAGCGCGGCGTTGTAGCCGGTGCCCGCGCCGATCTCGAGCACCGACTGTCCCCAGTGGACGTCGAGGGCTTCCAACATGATCGCCATGATGGCCGGCATGCTCGACGAGCACGTCGGCACGCCGGTGACGCCGTTGTTCCGCCGAGCCCGCTCCCACTTGGTGTCATCTCCGTCGAGCTGGGTAACCCAGACCTGGTCGCCGTAGATCAGGGACAGCCAGTCGGGATGGTCCGAATCGAGCGCTTCCCACTTGCCGTCGGGTCGCTGACGGAAGAATCGGGGGAGGAACACGTGGCGCGGAACCTCGCGGAACGCGCTCGACCATCGGGAATCCCTCACCAGACCGGCGGACAGCAGAGCGTCGGCGAGCTTGCCGCGCAGGCGTGCGGCTCGCCGTTCGACTTTCTCACGCATCGACATCTCCCGATCCACGGTAGCTCTGTGGCGCAGCACACGGGACATTGCTAGCAAGGTGCTTGCAACTGCTAGCACCGTTGCGTACGGTAGTCGGTGGCAGAGGAAGGGGTGACCGGAAGTGGACAAATCGATCGACAAGGCGGTCGCCGACCTCGGCCGGGACATCGGTGAGTACATACGCGAACAGCGCAACAGCGCCAAGATCTCGTTGCGCCAGTTGGCGAAGCTCGCCGGCGTCTCCAATCCGTACCTGAGTCAGATCGAGAGGGGCCTCCGCAAGCCCAGCGCGGAGATCCTGCAGCAGATCGCGAAGGGTCTGAGGATCTCGGCCGAGGCGTTGTACGTCGAGGCGGGAATCCTCGAGCAGCGCGAAGGCGGAGCGCTCGTCGACGCCATCGCCGTGGCTCCGGACCTCACCGAGCGGCAGAAGCAAGTGCTGCTCGACATCTACGAGTCCTTCCGGCGGGAGAACGCCGCCAAACAATCGAAGTCCGATGTGGACGGTAATCAACCCGAGGAGTGATCTCCATGCCGAACCTCCCCACCCCCGAGGAGCTGCGCAAGGCCGGCGAGCAGGCCGCCGCGGCCGCCCGCACCCCGCTGCTGGCCGCGCTCGGCGCCGGTGACCTGGCCGCCAAGGCCGTCGTCGAGGCGCTGAACAAGGCCCGCAGCGCGGTCAACGAGCGCGCCGAGACCGCCAAGTCCGCTGTCGACGAGCTGCCCGGAGAGCTGAACGGCCTGCGCGACAGGCTGGACCCGGCTGAGCTGCGCAAGCTGGTCGACGCCTACACCCAGTCCGCGGTGCAGCTGTACTCCTACCTCGCCGAGCAGGGCGAGCAGACCCTGGAGAAGCTGCGCGCGCAGCCGCAGGTGCGCAAGGCGTTCGAGCAGGTCGAGGAGGCGGCGGGCGACGCCCGCGAGATCGCCGACGACGTGCTGGGCAAGGTGACCCGCCGGACGCGCTCGGTCGGCGAGAAGGTGGCCGACGCCACCGACGACGCCAGCGAGAAGATCGCCGAGAAGATCGAAGAGGCCGGCGGCGACGTGGCCCACGAGGTGCGCAGCACCACCCGCAAGACCGCGGCCCGCACCGCGCCGCGCAAGACCGCATCGGCGACCACGACGGCGTCCACCCGCAACAACGTCGCGAAGAAGCCGAGCACCGGCCCCTCCAAGTGAGCCGGTAGAGCACACCGCGAAGCGGGGCGTCCCACCGGGGACGTCCCGCTTCTGCGTTACGTCCCGGAGCTTTCGCACGTAGTCTTGAGTCGTGCTGCAACTGCCACCAGCGAGCATCCTGTACCTCGACGCCTGGATCCTCACCGGCATCAAGTGGGTCGCATTCGTCGCGGGTGTTTTCGCGTTCGTCCACGCTGTGATGCAGCGTGCGGACGCGTACACGGCGGCGGAGCGGCTGACGAAGCCCGCGTGGCTGGGGATCACCGGCGGCGGAGCGGCGGCCTTGCTGCTGTTCTACCCCGGCGGCATCGGCATGATGTTCTGGATCGCCGGGCTCGTCGCGGTTCTCGTCTACCTCGTCGACGTCCGCCCGAAACTGATCGAGGTCCAGCGCGGTCCTCGCTGGTGAACTCCCTGCCCAGCGGCCTGCGATGGCAGGCTCACGGCCGGGGCGCACCCGTGACACTGGTCGTCCACGGTCTCGGTGCCACGCCTGGTGAAGCCAGAATCCCGGCTTCCGGGCTCAGCGGGACCAGGGTCGTCATCACCCTGCCATCACACGGCGACGCGCCCGACGCACCGGCCGG
>DASYMV010000368.1:0-4399 GCA_036008865.1 Pseudonocardiaceae bacterium
CGGTGACCTGCTGTTCGGCAACATGGACACCTGGGTGCTGTGGAACATGACCGGCGGCGCCGACGGCGGTCTGCACTACACCGATCCGACGAACGCCTCGCGCACGTTGCTGATGGACCTGGACACGCTGTCCTGGGACGAGAGCATCGCCGCGGACATGAAGATCCCGATGTCGATGTTGCCCGAAATCCGGTCGTCGTCGGAGGTCTACGGCCAGGTCCGCGAACGCGGTGCGCTGGCCGGGCTCCCGATCGCAGGCATCCTCGGTGACCAGCAGGCGGCGACGTTCGGCCAGGCCTGCCTGTCACCGGGCGAGGCCAAGAACACCTACGGCACGGGCAACTTCGTGCTGCTCAACACGGGTAACGACAAGGTGATGAGCCAGAACGGGTTGCTCACCACCGTGTGCTACAAGATCGGTGACAACGCTCCGGTGTACGCACTGGAAGGCTCGATCGCGGTCACCGGCTCGCTGGTGCAGTGGCTGCGCGACAACCTCGGCATGATCACCACCGCCGCCGAGATCGAGGAGCACGCGCGGACCGTGGAGGACAACGGCGGTGCGTACTTCGTGCCTGCGTTCTCCGGGTTGTTCGCGCCGTACTGGCGCTCCGACGCACGTGGCGTGATCTGCGGCCTCACGCGGTTCGTGAACCGCGGCCATCTGGCTCGTGCCGTGCTCGAGGCGACGGCGTTCCAGTCCCGTGAGGTGATCGACGCGATGAATGCCGACTCCGGCGTCGATCTGACCTCGCTCAAGGTCGACGGCGGCATGGTCGTCAACGAGTTGCTGATGCAGTTCCAAGCCGACATCCTCGGCGTGCCCGTGATCCGGCCCGTGGTCGCGGAGACCACCGCGCTGGGAGCGGCCTACGCGGCCGGTCTCGCCGTCGGGTTCTGGGAAGGCGAGGAGGACATCCGCAAGAACTGGGCGCAGGACAAGCAGTGGGACCCCGCCATGGACGAGGGCCGGCGCGAGCGCGAATACCGCAACTGGAAGAAGGCCGTCACGCGGACGTTCGACTGGGTGGACGACGACCAGAGCTGATCCTCATGTCACCGGGCCGGGACGAACTCCCCGTTGCCGGCCCGTGACGTGGTCAGTCGAGGTCGTCGTGGCGCATCAGCTGGCGGCCGGCTTCGGTGATCGAGCCCGACAGCGACGGGTACACCGAGAACGTCGTCGCGAGGTGCTCCACGGTGAGTTGGTTCTGCACCGCCAGCGCGATGGGCAGGATCAGCTCGCTGGCGTTCGGGGCGACGACCACGCCGCCGATCACCACGCCCGTCGCCGGGCGGCAGAAGAGCTTCACGAAGCCGCGGCGCAGGCCTTCCATCTTGGCCCGCGGATTGGTGGCCAGCGGGAGCATGATCGTGCGCGCGGGCACCTCGCCGGAGTCGATCGCCTGCTGGCTGATACCGACCGTGGCGATCTCGGGATTGGTGAAGACGTTCGCCGCGACGGTCTTGAGCTTGATCGGGCTGACGCCCTCGCCCAGTGCGTGCCACATGGCGATGCGGCCCTGCATCGCGGCGACCGAGGCGAGCAGCAGTACGCCGGTGCAGTCGCCTGCCGCGTAGACACCGGATATGTTCGTGCGGGACACGCGGTCGACCGGGATGTAGCCGCCGCGACCGAGTTCGATGCCGATCTTGTCCAGGCCGATGTCGGCGGTGTTGGGCACCGAGCCGACGGTCATCAGCGCGTGGCTCGCCTCGAGGACGCGGCCGTCCTCCAGGTGGATCTTCACACCGTCGCCGATGTTCTCCACCCGCTCGGCGCGCGCATGCTTGACCACCTCGGTGCCGCGCTCGGCGAACACGTCCTCCAGCACGGCCGCGGCGTCGGCGTCCTCGTGCGGCAGCACGCGGTCGCGACTGGACACCATCGTGACCTTGACGCCCATCTCGGTGTAGGCCGAGGCGAACTCCACACCGGTGACACCGGAGCCGATCACGGCGAGGTGCTCGGGCAGTTCGGGCAGGTCGTAGATCTGACGCCAGGTCAGCACGCGCTTGCCGTCCGGCTCCGCGCCGGACAACACGCGCGGGGTCGCCCCTGTGGCGATGAGCACCACGTCAGCCGCGATCACTTCGCGGTCGCTGCCGTTCTCGACCACCACGCGGTGCTGGGCGAGGCCGCGGGAGTCGTCGCAGAACTTCGCGCTGCCCTTGACGAGGCGGACGCCTTCACGCTGCAGCCGCGCGCGGATGTCCGCGGACTGGGCCAGCGCGAGGCCCTTCACCCGGCCGTGCACCACGGGCAGGTCGACCTCGGCCTCGGAGTTGGTGCGAATGCCCAGCTCGCCGGCGTTGTGGAAGGCGGAGAAGCCACCGGCGGAGGCGATGAACGTCTTGGACGGCACACAGTCGTAGAGGACGCAGGCACCGCCGGCGGCGTCGGCCTCGACGAGCGTCACGTCGGCGCCGTGCTGGGCTGCGACCAGAGCCGCTTCGTAACCTGCGGGGCCACCGCCCATGATGACGATGCGGGTCACGGTGCGTCCTCCTCCTGGGGTCTCCAGCCGCCGACAACCGTACGCGGTCGGTCCGTGGCGGCGTCGCCCGGTCCGGAGTTCGCGAAAGGTGATCGAGGGGTCGCTACGCTGTCGGTCGTGCCGCTCTATGCCGCGTACGGGTCCAACATGGATCCGAACCAGATGATGGAGCGAGCCCCCTACTCCCCCATGGCGGGGACCGGGTGGCTCGCCGGTTGGCGTCTGACGTTCGGTGGCGAGGACCTCGGCTGGGAGGGCGCGCTCGCCACCATCGTCGAGGACCCCGAGTCGCAGGTCTTCTGCGTGCTCTACGACGTGAGTCCGCGCGACGAAGCGGTTCTGGACCGGTGGGAGGGCGCGCTCGGGCTGTACAAGAAGATCCGGCTGCGGGTGCAGACGCTGGAAGGCTCCGTCGTCGCCTGGCTGTACGTGCTCGACGCGTACGAGGGTGGCCTGCCCTCGGCGCGCTACATCGGCGTCGTGGCCGACGCCGCCGAAGCCGCCGGGGCACCGGACGACTACGTGGCCGATCTGCGCACGAGGCCGTGCAGAGGGATCGGCACCTGAATACCGCGAGTCGAACGCTCAGGCACCCCGAGTCGAACGCTCAGGCACCCCGAGTTCTGCACTCAGGCGCGCGAACAGTCTGGTCGGGTCACGAAGATCGCTCGCGTCCGCCCGGATCACCTTCCAGCCCCGCCGTTGAAGGTCCTCGTCACGGGCCGTGTCCTGCCGGTGGCGGTGTTCGTGCGCTTCGTAGCCGTCGTACTCGACCGCGACGCGTCGGTCCGGCCAGGCGAAGTCCAACCGGTAGATCAATCGCCCTGCGAGGTCGTGGATCCGGTACTGCGGCTCCGGCACGGGGAAACCGGCGTCCACGATCTTGAGGAGCAGCCAGCTCTCCGCGGGTGATTCCGGCAGGCCGGTGGCGATGTCGAGCAGGAACTCACCCCGCCGCTTGCCGCGCGGGTCCGGCCGGTCGGCCAGCCGCGCGGCGATGTCGGCCTTGAACTCACCCCGGCCGTTCGCGAAGGCCAGGGCCTGGTCGGCGCACGCGAGTGCGGTCGAGCGCCGGCCTCGGCAGAGCAGTTCGGCGATCGTCGCGTCGAGGGTCAGGCAGCGCAGGCCTTCGAGCTCGACGACGTCCGCGGGGTCGTGGTTGCCGTAGTGCACTGCGAGTCCCGGACGAAGCCGCAGTTTGCGGTCGTAGCCGATGAGCAGGTGTACGCGGTCTACGTCCGCCGCGGTGCAGCCGTGCAGGTATGCGGAGGTGTGGCTGGTCAGGACGGCTTCCGGGCCCGCCATGAGCAGTGCCGCCGCGGCGAGCGTGAGGACGTCCTGCATGCGCTCCCTCATGATCACGACGGTGCGTGAGTAGCTCAGCAGGCGACCTTCGTTGATCGCGCTCCGGAGACGGGAACGGCCGAGATGTGCTTCGAGGTCCGGTCGGAGGTACGCGCCGTGCAGGCCGGCAGGTAGTCGAATCATGTGAAGCAGAGGCCCGAAGCGTCCAAATCGGGACGAGGTTCACCCGGATGTGGAGTTCGCGGTGCCTGAGCGTTCGACTCGCGGTGCTTGAGCGTTCGACTCGCGGTTAGACGGACAGCAGCTCGGACACGTGTTGCAGGAGGCGGCGACCGTCGACGGGCGAGACGGTGCTCCAGGGCTGCTGGCCCTCGCTCGCCCGGCGCATCTGCACGTACCGGCCCTTGGGGGTGTCGAAGAACCCCACGACGCGGGCCGGGCGGATGCGCTTGCCCCACTTGTCGCGGACGGCCGCACCGAACTGCCCGCGGTCGCCTGCGTCGCGGATCATCTCCGCGAGCGTGTGCGCGTCCCCCTGACGCAGACCGCGCGTGCGCAGTGAGCTCTCCAGCTCCTCGGGCGTCGTGGCGTTCTCA
>DASYMV010000369.1:0-1937 GCA_036008865.1 Pseudonocardiaceae bacterium
ACGCGGCCGCGAAGGTGATCCGCGAGGAGGACGGCCACCGGCACCTCGTCGTGATGGGGCACTCCACTGGTGGTCTGATCACCGCGCTGTGGGCGCACCAGCGGCGCGCGGACGACGTGCTCGACGCCCTCGTGCTGAACAGCCCGTGGTTCGACCTCGCAGAACCGTGGTTGCTGCGCACCGTCGGAACCGCGGTGGTCAAGGGTGTCGGACGCGTGGCGCCGACGTTCGTGGTGAGGCCGGGCCTCGGTGACGTCTACGGGCACAGCATCCACGGCGACCACCACGGGGAGTGGACGTTCGACCCGGCGTGGAAGCCGATCAACGGTTTCCCGGTGCTCGCCGGATGGCTGCGCGCGGTGCGGCGCGGGCACGCCACGCTGCACCGCGGCCTGGACGTGCGTGTACCAGTGCTCGTGCTGCACTCCTCCCGCAGTCACCTGCGCGCCAAGCGCTGGTCGGCCGACGCGATGACCGCGGACACGGTGCTCGACGTCGAGCACATGAAGCGGTGGGCGCCGAAGGTCGGCCGTGATGTCACGACCGTCGGCATCGACGGTGCCCTGCACGACCTGTTCCTGTCCGCGCAACCGGTGCGCGAGCGGGCGCTGAAAGTGGTTGACGACTGGCTCGGCGGACACCTGCCCTCGTGATGATCAGGAGTTCTGATCGCTCACGAGGACACCCGCACGGGCGGCTACCAGCGCGGCCTGGGCGGCCCGGCGGCCGACGGCGTCGTCCACGGGTTCGCGAGTGATGAACACGCGGTAGAAGACCGGTGCGCACGTCAGCCTGACGACCTCGACGGGGTCGGTGCCCGCGGGCAGCTCGCCGCGCTCGATCGCGCGCGTCACGACCTGCGCTGCCCGCGCGTGACGAGACGCGTAGAACCTCCGCAGGGCCTCGACCGCGCGCGAGGACTGAAATGCCGCCACGACAACGGCTTCCGGCACCGCGCGTTGCTCCGGATCACCGAACACGCGCACCAGTTCCGTCGCGATCACGATCAGATCCTGCTCGAGGGAGCCGGTGTCCGGCGGCGTCCAGTCGGCGGCACCCGGTTCCAGGGCGTCAGCGATGAGACCGTCGACCGATTCCCAGCGGCGGTACACCGTCGTCTTGTGCACGCCCGCCCGTTCGGCCACGTTCTCCACGGTCAGCCCGGCGTAGCCGTGCGCGACGAGTTCCGCGTACGTCGCCTGGAGGACGGCCGCGCGGACACGCGCCGTCCGTCCTCCAGGGCGTGCAGTCCCAGCAGTCACGGACAACTCCCAAGTTGTGTTGAAGATCCCAACGGCTCTAGGCTAACGCAACAGAAGTTGCATTAGATCGGAACGGGGTAGCAGGAGGGTTCTGCCACCACCTGATCGAGAGGACCCGTGTTGCCCATCGCGCCCGACCCCGGCCAGCTGCACCCGCTGCGGGACCATCCGCGTGTGGTGTTGCTGAAGCCGCTCGTCACCTCGCCGCTGATCGAGGTCGGCGACTACACCTACTACGACGACCCGGACGACGCGACCGCGTTCGAGCTCCGCAACGTGCTCTACGGGTACGGCGGGGAGAAGCTCGTCATCGGCAAGTACTGCGCGATCGCCGCCGGTACGAGGTTCATCATGTCCGGGGCGAACCACCACACCGCGGGCGTGTCGACCTTCCCCTTCACCATCTTCGGCGGGGAGTGGGCGGAGAAGACGATCGACATCGCGCTGGACATCCCGAGCAGGGGTGACACGGTGGTCGGCAACGACGTGTGGTTCGGCTACCAGTCACTCGTCATGCCGGGCGTGCGCATCGGTGACGGTGCGATCATCGCCACCGGCGCGCTGGTCACCTCGGACGTTGCGCCTTACACGATCGTCGGCGGAAACCCCGCCAGGCCGGTGAAACGGCGCTACGACGACGCCGATGTCGAACGGCTCCTGCGTGCCGCGTGGTGG
>DASYMV010000370.1:0-2590 GCA_036008865.1 Pseudonocardiaceae bacterium
GGCGACCATGCACCGCGAACACGACCGGCTGACCAGCCGCACGCTCGGACTGGGCTCCGCAGAGCTGCTCTTCGGCCGCGCCGAGCTGATCTACGAACTGCCCGAGCGGATCGCCGCGGTGACGACCGACGAGGTCGCCGCCGCCGCGAAGGCCCTGCGGCCGGAGTCCCGCGCCGTGCTGATCGTCAATCCCGCCAGCAACGGAGGAACCGAGTGAGCGTCCCAGTTTCCCACCGCAGCGCCGAGGAGATCGGCCGGACGGAGACGGGGCCGCGACCGCTTCCCGAACTCGGTGACCAGAACGCCGCGGCAGATCTGTCCCATGTGGACGAGGTGCTGCCGAACGGTCTGCGCGTGCTCGCGGTTCGCCGGTCGTCGGTCCCGCTCGTGGAACTGCGGTTGCGCATCCCGTTCGCGGACCCGTCGCCCTCCAGCGCCGGTTCCCAGCACGCGGCGCAGGCCGAGCTGCTCGCGAACACCCTCCTCACCGGCACCGCGACGCGCAGTCGCGTGCAGATCGACACGGAACTCGCGCTGGTGGGCGGTGAGCTCGACGCGGTGGTCGACCCGGAGCGGTTGAGCATCTCCGGAAGCTCGCTGGTCGACGGCGTCGACACGCTGCTCGACGTACTGCGCGACGTGCTCACCGGCGCGACTTATCCCGGCGACGAGGTGGAGCGGGAGAGGGCGCGGCTGGTCGAGCGGATCGCGCTGGCGCGGTCCCAGCCGAACGTGATCGCAAGGGAGGCGCTGCAGAAGCACCTCTACGGCGATCACCCGTACGCCAAGGAGATGCCGGAGGCCGACGAGGTCGCTCGGGTGACCCGCGACGACGTCGTCGCGCTGCACGCCAGGGGCGCGCTGCCGCGCGGCTCGGTGCTCGTGCTGGTCGGCGACTTCGAACCGGCCGAGGCCGTGCGCCAGGTCGGCGACGTGCTGACGGCGTGGCAGTCCGAGGGCAGTGCGATCCAGCTCGCGCCGTTGCCGGAGGTCCAGGGCGGCGACCTGCAGCTGGTGCACCGGCCCGGTGCGGTGCAGTCGCAGATCCGCCTCGCCGCGCAGGCGATCCCGCGGACCGACCCGCGCTACCCCGCACTGCAGCTCGCGAACCTCGTCTACGGCGGATTCTTCTCCTCCCGCCTGGTGGAGAACATCCGCGAGGACAAGGGCTACACCTACAGCGCGCGGTCGCACCCCGAATTCACCCGGCACGGCGCGACGCTGCTCGTGGACGCGGACACCGCGAGCGAGGTGACCGCGGCGGCGTTGCTGGAAACCCGTTACGAGCTCGGCAGGCTCGGCCTCGTGCCACCGACGGAGTCCGAAGTGGACATCGCGCGCCGTTACGCCATCGGCTCGCTGCTCACCGCCACGTCCTCGCAGTCCGGGCTCGCCTCGTTCCTGGTGAACCTCGCCGGACTCGGCCTCGGTGTCGACTGGTTCGTCGGTCACCCGGAGCGGCTCGCCGCCGTGACGACGGACGAGGTCGCCGCCGCTGCACTGGAGTTCTTCGCACCCACGCGGTACACGGGTGTGCTGGTGGGCGATGCCGACCGGCTCGCACCGCAACTGCGGGCGCTGGGTGGTGTGAGGCTGCCGTGACCGCTCGGTTCGAACTCCTCGGAGCTCCGGCGCTGTCCCGTTCCACAGTCGATCGTCAGGAACCGTTGCGCGACAACGTGGAGCGGCTCCTGCTGCTCTGGCCCAAGTCGCGCGTGCTCGTCATCGACGCGCGCGGTCGCACTCAGGTGGCGGACAAGGGCACGCGGCTGATCGATCGCCCCGCAACGGACTTCGGTGACGCACCACCGGACGACGCGGTGCTGCTCGGCGAGCAGGACGGCATGGCGTACTGGGCCGTGCCGCTGGCCGAGGACGAGACGGACGTCGCCGCCCCGGCAGGCCGATCCTGGTTCCAACCGGAGCTGACCGTCGAGCCGCAGTGGCTCGACCTCCGTGCGGTCGGGTCTCTGCTCGACGACACGGGCGCGGGGTTGTTCACCTCGGCGGTGGGGCTTTTCCACTGGCACCGCAACGCGCGGTTCTGCGCCCGGTGCGGTTCACCGACGAAGTCGGTGAGGTCGGGGTGGGCGCGGGTGTGCTCGGCGTGCGGCCACGAGGAGTACCCGCGCACGGACGCGGCGGTGATCTGCCTGGTGCACGACGGCGTCGGCGTCAACGGCGAGAACGTTCTGCTGGCCAGGGGAGCGGGCTGGCCGGAGGGCAGGTACTCCGTGCTCGCCGGTTTCGTCGAGGTGGGCGAGTCGCTGGAGGCCTGCGTCGGTCGTGAGATCGCCGAGGAGGTCGGCGTCGGCGTTAGCGCGATCCGCTACCTCGGCAGCCAGCCGTGGCCGTTCCCGCGCTCGTTGATGGTCGGATTCACCGCCGTGGCCGACCGCGACGAGCCGCTGCGACCGGCCGACGGCGAAATCCTGGAAGCCAAGTGGGTGCCCCGGTCCGAGGTGCGCGCCTCGCTCGACGCACCCGAGGGCGTTCCGGGCCTTCACCTCGCCGGTGGCTCGTCCATCGCCCGGCGAATGCTCGAGTCCTGGGCCGCCGCCGAAGCCTGACCTCGTCGTGGGCCCGCAAC
>DASYMV010000371.1:0-5765 GCA_036008865.1 Pseudonocardiaceae bacterium
GCCGATCGCGCGAGCCACCGCACCACAGGTGTCGCCACCGCACACTACGAACCGCCGCACCGCGGACGCGTCGAGCAAGGCGTTGGCCACCTCTCCCAGGTGCTGGTCCAAGACCCGCGAATCGGCTCGCCGGCCGGGATGCGGGTGCACGACGACGTTGCGACCCTGCTCCAGCGCCGTCACCGCACTGGCTATCACCTGCCGCAGCTGGCGGTACCCGCCGCCGTCGACATGGCTCGGCAGCGAGATCCGGACGTAGCCGGCGCGTTCCGCGTGCTCGATCTGGTGTGCGGTGACGGGTGATGCGCTGCCGGACAGGACGACAACCTGTTCAACCGGATCCGGCGCAGGCAACGGGGCCGCGTGAGCGAGTCCAAGCCGCTGCCACTCGAGGACCAGCGCCCGGCCGACACCGGCCGGACCGGCCACGAAACGCGTCCCACCGCTGTGTGCGTGCTCCCAGAGCGCACGGCCGATCAGGCGCAGGTGCTCGTCGGTCAGCGCGTCGATCACCAGTACCCGGCGCCCGCTGCGCTCGAGCTCGTCGGGCAGGACGTGCAACGTCGGGAAGCCCAAGCCGCGCACCGGCAACGACGTCTGAGCACCCAGCAGCCGCGTCAGATCCGCCTCACGCATCGGCGTGACCGGATGCTCGGACATCGTCGGATGGCGGTCGAGCCGGAACACCTCACCGTCCTGCCCGTGCGAGGCGAACAGGGTGCCGAAGCAGCAGTAGCGACCGAGGTGCGGCGAACCGCCGACGACGGGCAGCACGTCCTGGGCGCACACGTCACCGCCGATCTCCAGCGCACGCCCGATGTTGCCCACCGCCGGTGACGAGTCGAAGGTCGAGCACACCTTGTACTGCACGATCTGCGCGCCGGTCGCGGCTAGCCTCCGCAGTGCCGAGGGCAGCTCCTCGGCGATTTCCTCACGTGTCTTCGTGCGCGTGTCGCCGGCGACACCCACGCACCTCGTTTCGGGGTGTCGCGCCAGGTCGGCGTCGCTCGGTGGGTGGAGGAAGACGGTGGTCGCAGCACCACTGCAGGTGAGCAGCTCCATCATGTCGGTGGCGCCGGTGAAGTCGTCGGAGTAGTAGGCCGCGAGCAGTCCGGCGCCACCGGTGTTCACCGCACCACCATCCACGTCAGCGGTCCCACGGCCATCAGGTAGACGACCACGATGAACAGGGCGAGGTAGATCAGGCTCCACGGGAACGTGCGCCGGAAGAGGCTGCCCTCCTGACCGGACATCCCGACCGCGGCTGCTGCCATCGCCAGGTTCTGCGGGCTCACCAACTTCCCGAGCGCGCCCGCCTCGCTGTTGGCCGCGGCCAACAGGTACGGGCTCAGGCCGATGTGCTCCGCGGACGCCACCTGGACCGCGCCGAACAGCGCGTTGGCCGAGGTGTCCGAGCCGGTGGCCGCCACTCCGAGCCAGCCGAGCACGGGGGACAGGACGATGAACGCGCCGCCGGCACCGGCGAGGAAGGTCCCGATGGTCACCGCCTGACCGGAGTAGTTGAGGACGTAGGCGAACGCGAGCACCAGCATCACCGTCGCGGCCGCCCACCTGATCTGCACCGCGGCGCGGGCGTACTCGCGCAGGCCGGCCCGCGGTGCCACCCGCAGGACCACCATCGAGATCAGCCCGGTGATCAGCAGCACCGTGCCGGTCGCGCCCAGCCAGTTCACGCTGAACTGGTCGAGGGTGAGCTGTTTTCCGTTGCTGTCGACAACTCGTACGCCCGGCCAGCGGAACTTGGTGGTGAAACCGTTGACCCAGCGGGCGATCGGCCCGTCGATGGAGACCAGCGCGAGGAGCACGGTCAGCACCGCGTACGGGGAGAAGGCGCGCACGAGCTGGACACGGGTGGGCGTTTCCGTCGGTTCGAGGGTGGCCCCGAGCCCGGCGCGCTCAGCGCTGAGCAGCGAGCCGGTCCTGGGCCGGGTGCGGCGCTGCTGACCCGCAGTGCCGGGGCCATCGGCGGTGGACGGGCGGTCGGAGGCGGTCGGTTCGGTGCCGTCCTCGTGCTCCGATTCGGGTGGTGCGCTCGGCGACCAGATCCGCAGCAGCACCACCGCGGCCGCGGACGCCACCAGGGCTCCGATCAAGTCGGCGAGCTGGAAGGCGATGAAGTTGGACGTCACGTACTGACCGACGCCGAAGCCGAGGCCGGTGGCCACGCCGACCGGCCACAGCTGCCGGAGCCCTCGCGTCCCGTCGAGCGCGAGGAGCAGGACGAAGGGCACGAAGAACGCGACGATCGCCGACTGCCGGCCGACCATCTCTCCGAGCTGCTCGGCGGGCAGGCCGGTGGCCTTGCTGAGCGCGAAGATCGGATTGCCGACCGAGCCGAAGGCCGTTCCCGCCGCATCGGCGAACATGGCAACGGTGGCCGCTCGGATCGGCGAGAAACCCAGCGCGAGCAGGATGGCCGCCACCACCGCGATCGGGGCGCCGAAGCCCGCCATCGCCTCCAGCAAGGAACCGAAGCAGAACGCGATGATCAGCGCCTGCACCCTGGAATCGTCGGACAGCCCCATGAACGTGTAGCGGACCCACCTGAGGTATCCGGACTGCTGAATGAGGCGGTTGAGCCACACCGCGTTGAGGATGATCCAGACGATGGGGAAGAACCCGAACATCGCGCCTTCCGCTGCCCCGCTCAGCGCTGGGATCACCGGTAGCCGGAACGCGAACACGGCGACCACCAGGGCGGCCAGCAGGCTCCAGGCGGCGGCCCAGTGCGAACGCATCCGCACCACGCCCAGCAGCACCAGCAGCAGGACGAGGGGCAGCGCCCCGACGAGAGCGGAAAGCGCCAGCGAGCCCCCAACCGGCGCGAGGATCTGATGGTGCATGGGTCCTCCTCGACGTTGGTCCTGACAATCCCCCTGGAGTGAGCAAGACGGACGAACCGACGAGCTGTGCTCGGTCGCGCCGGTGGATCAGGGAACGACGACCACCTTCAGCGGGTCGCCTTCGCGCTGGCGGATGACTCGGAAGGCCTCCGCGATGTCTTCCAGGGGGAAGTGGTGAGTGACGAGTTCCTTGCCGCGCAAGCTGCCTGCCGCGGCCAGTGAGACCGCGCGTTGGACGTTGTTGCCGCCCTCACCGCGTGAGGTGTACATCGTGATGTCCTTGCGGATGATGGCGCTGAGGTCCAGCTCCACCGGTCCGGGGTAGAACGCGACGAGCAGGATCTTGCCGCCCCGTTTCGTCGCTTCGCCGCACTGCTGCGGGGCGTCCACACCACCCGACGCCTCGATCGCCATGTCCACGCCCTGGCCGCCGGTGAGGCTGAGGATGGCCTGGACCGGATCCGTCTCGCGTGCGTTGATCGTGTGGTCCACGCCCAGCTTGCGGCCGAGTTCGAGCCGCGACTGCCTGGTACCCACGAGGATCACCCGCGTCGCGCCCATCACCTTGCAGACCTGCGCGGTCATCAAACCGACCGCGCCGGGCCCGAAGATCGCCACGTCCTGCCCGGCGATGTAGCCGCCCGCGGTGTCCAATCCGTACAGACCGGTGCCGGCCGTGGTGATCAGGACGGCGTCCTCCGGGGCCAGGTGCGCCGGGAGGTGGTACAGGGCGCTGACGTGGTGCAGCACGTACTGCGCGAATCCGCCGTTGGCCGTCATGCCGGTGGCCCGGTGTCCCTTGGCCGCGTTGCCGTAGTTCAGGCACGCGGTGTACTTGCCGATGAGGCAGTTGGGACAGCGACCGCAGCCGCGGTGCGCTTCGATGCACACCCGGTCACCCGGCGAAAATTCGTCCACTGTGGACCCGGTGGCGACGACGGTGCCGGTCCACTCGTGGCCTGGCGTGTACTCGCCGAAGGGCGGTGTCTGCGGGAAGTGCCCGTCCAGGATCTTCAGGTCGGTTCCGCACGCGCCGCACATCTCCACCTTGACCAGCACATCTTCAGGGCCGGGTTCGGGAACCGGGCGATCCACGACTCGCAAGTCGCCGGGGCCGAACAGCACGGCGGCGCGCATCGTGTCGGGAACCGTCGGGGTCTGGGACGGAGCAGGGGCTGTCGTGGTCTCGCTCATCGTTGAACCTCCCGTTCGCTGTGGGCGTCCGGATGGGATGGGGTGAAGGACGCAACGTTCATGCCCAGGAACTCGAGCAACCCGTCGGCGGCCCGGATCCCGAACGTCGGGTCGTTGATGGTCGAGGGCAGCTCGTGCAGCTGAACGTGATCGGCGAGTGTGCTGCGCAGCTCCGTCACGAACTCGGCGTTCGCCGCCGGATCGTGCAGCGGACCGCCGGGCGAGCCGACCTGTGACCACCCGAGCGACGGGATGAGGACGCAGACCGGACCGGTGGCCGAGTTCAGCCTCGCCGCCATGGCGCGGGCCACCGCGCGGAGTTCAGCGCCTGAGGCGCGGACGTTGGTGTTGTTCGGGTTGTGATGGTGCGTCGGTCGTTCCCGCAGAGCGAAGGGGATCGTGTCCGGCGCGGCGAAGCAGTGGTACTCCAGCCCGCCGGGTGCCACGACCTGCGGCACGCCGCGCTTGCCCGCCGCGGTCAACCGTCCTGGCCGCACCGGTGCGTAGATGTCCGCGGGGAACAGCTCGCCGAGCAGCTCGTGGGTGGTCAGGTCCAGAACGCCGTCGAACATCCCGTCGGAGACGAAACGCTCCATCGCCGAACCCGACGCGCCGGAGGCGTGGAACGGCACCGTGCGCACCCCCGCCCGAGCCAAGCGGTCGACGGCCGCGGTGACCGCCTGATGCGTGTTGCCGAATGCGGTGACCGCCACCAGCGGGCCGTCGCCGACATCCCCGTGCGCGGCACCGGCTTCGGCCATTCCCGCGACCGCCGCCGCCGCCTGCCGCAGCACGGTCCGCGTCACCCTGTTCGGTCCGCCGAGGAGGTCGCCCACGGAGAACGCGAACACGATGTCGCTGTCGCCGACGAATCCGCGCACGTTGCCGGACGCCACCGTGGACACGATGTACTTCGGCAGGCCGAAGGGCAGCTCGCGCATCGCCCCGGCCGCGATCGCCGTGCCCTGGTTGCCGCCCACGGCGAGCACGCCGTCCACTTCACCCTGCGCCCGCCAGGCGTTGAGAATGACGGCCGCGCCTGTCGCCATCGCGGCCATCGCGCGGTCACGGCGCTCGTGCTCGCGGAGGTGGTCCAGGTCGTGGCCTGCGGCCCTGGCGACGACCGCGGCGGGAACGTCCGTCGCGGTGAGGATCGCGGGGCCGGTGCGCAGGCCGACGTCGACCACTCGTGCCCGGCAGCCGTGGGCCCCCAATTCGGCGCGCAGGAACGCGGCTTCCTCCGCCTTGGTGTCGACGGTCGCGAGCACCGCGACCACGCGGGTCATCCGCCCACCTCCGCGAGCGGTGCCCGGTCCTCGGCCAGTGTCAACTGGCCGGGGCGCACGCCGGCGACCTGCGCGGCCAGCAGTGCGACCTTGGCGTTGTCCTCCAGGTACTCGGTCCGGTAGTAGGCGGTGCGCAGGTCCGGACCGATGGTGATGGTGCCGTGCTCGCGCATGAGCACCGCCCGCAACTGCGAATCGCGGAACAGCGCCACGACGGCATCGGACAACTCACGTGACCCGGCAGGCAGCAGGTCCACGCTGTCGACCAGGCGCAGGTGACCACGCGCCGCCGAGTGCACCAGCGGCGGGATCTCGTTGGCGACGGCGAACGCCACCGCGTACGGCGGATGCAGGTGAACGATGCCGCCCACGTCCGGCCGCACCCGGTAGATCCCCAAGTGCCACTGCCACTCCTTGGACG
>DASYMV010000372.1:0-2385 GCA_036008865.1 Pseudonocardiaceae bacterium
ACCGCGACGCCGCTGCTGTCCACCGCGGTCGCGGGTGTCAGGTCGACCACGACACTGCGAACACCTTCATCGATCGCCTGCTCGACGGTCTCGTGGAAAGCAGGCGCTTGCCCGCCGCCCAGGACGCCGGTGACGTAGAGGATCACCTCCGCGTCGAGAACGACGGCACGTAGGGCCATTTGCGGCCTCCAACTGTCCTCGTGAGCCATTCATGCCTGTTCACGAGATACCCCGGTGCCGAGGGGACAACCCTGTGGGGCCGGCGGGAGTCGAACCCGCACTGGCTGGAACCTAAATCCAGTGCCTCTGCCTGTTGGGCTACGGCCCCGTGCGGTCAGCCTATCGGCTGGCGGGCAGCGGGCCGACGAGAAGGGACACCACGCCGATCGACACTGTTTTGCAACACTGTTGTGAAACAGTGTCCGGGCCGGAAGGTCAACGGCCCCCGGCGCGGCTCGCCGCTAGGTCAACTACGGTGGTGCAGGCACTGCTGCTAGGAGGACATGTGGCTCGCGACCCCGACACCATCCAGCGTGAGATCGAGCAGGCTCGCGACGCGCTGGCGACGACCTTGGACGAGCTGGGGGAGAGGGCGAACCCCAAGCGTTTCGTCGAGTCCGGCAAGGCCACCGTCCGGTCCAAGCTGGACGACCCGAAGGTTCGCTACGCACTGATCGCCGCAGGCGCGCTCGTCGGCTTCCTGTTGGTGCGCAAGCTCTTCCGCTGAGCCGAGCAAGGGCGCGAAAGGCACGTACGCATCCTGGGCAGGGACGTACGCGCCTTTCGCGTCTTCAGTTCTCGATGCGCCCGACGAGCGGAATGAGCACGGTGTCGACGAAGCGGTCGACGAACGCCACGTCGAGCGGATCGCCGGTGAGCATCAGCCGGTAGGTCAGCGCTGCGCCCGCGAGTTCGACGGCCATGCCGCGCGGTGCGTCTGGACGCAGCTCGCCACGGGCGCCGGCGCGGTCCATGATGCCGCGCAGCACGTCGCGCTGGGAGGTCAGGAAGGTTTCGCGGAACGCCGCCGCGAGCTCCGGCTCGTGCGGCAGCTCGCCGACGAGCGCCTGGGCGGCCTTGCCGATGGGGCCGGACAGGAATGCGGCGAACGACCGCAGGAACTCGCGCAGGTCTCCCGCCAGCGACCCGGTGTCCGGCTCCGCGAGGTTCTGGCTGGCCAGCTGGGTGCACGTGTCGATGACCAGGTCGAGTTTGGACTCCCAGCGTCGGTAGATCGTCGCCTTGCCCGCCCTGGCCCGTGCCGCGACCGCATCCATCGTCAGAGCCCGGTAGCCGACCTCGGCCATCACCTCCAGAGCGGCTTGGCGCAAGGCTTCGTCCCTGCTCGCGTCACGGGGCCTGCCTCGTTGCGCGGTCCTGGGCGTGGTTGCGGACCCGTCGCTGTACGCCGCTGTGGCCACGGCCATGCACCTCCTCGACAGGGGCGCGGTACGTCCCGCCGGCCCTGTCACCTCTGGTGGATCATCCTAGGTGCTCGCGGCGTGATCAGGCGAGATCAGCCCGTCTGGCTCAATCCGTGCCGGGCGTGCAGGTAGGCGGTCGTGAAGGCCAACGCGTCACCGTCGAGCAGGTGCACCACAGCCCGGCCGGACTCGCCGTCGACCATCTCCTCGACCAGTTGCTCCGCCCGCTCCCTGGCTGCGATCAGGCCCGGCGCTCTGGCGGTGGAGGTTCGCTTGCCCGCGGTTGCGGTGATGGAGAAGTCGTCGCCGTCCGAAACGTAGTTGACGGTGATGGGAAGCGTCGCCATGGCCGATGACCTTCTGCTCGAGTTGTGCGTCCGCGGCTGCGGGTCCTGGCGCGGGATCGCCCGAACGACCGAGTGTCAAACCGCCTTTTCGTGCGGCGGCCGTTCTCGCGCGGTGCTGTTGTCCCGTGCCGCGCCCGGTGTCCTGTTGCGCGAGGTGATCCACACTCCTATTTTTCGATCTTGTCCGGGGCATCTGCGCCTGCCGCGCACCTGGCCCAGCGGGTATCGGCACAGGTGAACGAGGAGCGACGGCATGACGCAGGACGAGTGCCCGCTCAGCGGGCGTGGACCAGGGGACGGGCGGGCGGTCGCCGAGGAAGCGTGGCGGCCGGAACTCGTCGAACACGCCTGCGAGGTGGCACTCGGGAGACGAGGTTCCACACGCGAGCGTGTCGTCGCGCTGGCCACGGCGGTGTCCACGTCGATCGGTGCGGGCGTGCTCGCGTTGGGTCTGTCCGTCGCGACGGCGTCCCAGGCGCGAGCGCTGCCCGACGGACTGGCGCTGACCCCGCCGATGGGCTTCAACAACTGGAACACCACCGGCTGCGCCGTCGACGAGCAGATCATCCGGGACACCGCCGACATCTTCGTCGCCCAGGGCCTCAAGGCCGCCG
>DASYMV010000373.1:0-31673 GCA_036008865.1 Pseudonocardiaceae bacterium
GTTCGTGTGCAGGCTGTTCGCGTTGTCATAGAGGGCGTTGAGCGCCTGAAGCGTCGTCCGGATGTCGTTGAAGGACATCTCCTGCGCGTGCAGTGAGCGGCCCGAGGTCTGCACGTGGTACTTCAATTTCTGTGACCGCTCGTCGGCGCCGTAGCGGTCGCGCAGCGCGATCGCCCAGATGCGGCGCGCGACCCGGCCGAGCACGGAGTACTCAGGATCCATGCCGTTGGAGAAGAAGAACGACAGGTTCGGCGCGAAGTCGTCGACGTCCATCCCGCGCGCCAGGTAGGACTCGACGTAGGTGAACCCGTTGGCCAGCGTGAAGGCCAGCTGGCTGATCGGGTTCGCTCCGGCCTCGGCGATGTGGTAGCCCGAGATCGACACCGAGTAGAAGTTGCGGACCTGGTTCTGGATGAACCACTCCTGGATGTCGGCCATCATCCGCAGGGAGAACTCGGTGGAGAAGATGCAGGTGTTCTGCCCCTGGTCCTCCTTGAGGATGTCGGCCTGCACCGTGCCCCGCACGTTGGCCAGCGCCCACGCGCGCACCTCGGCGGCCTCCCGCTCGTCGGGCTCGCGGCCGTGCTCGGCGCGGAACGCGTCCAGCCGCTGGTCGACGGCTGTGTTGAGGAAGTAGGCCAGGATCGTCGGCGCCGGGCCGTTGATCGTCATCGACACCGAGGTGGTCGGCGAGGTCAGGTCGAACCCGTCGTAGAGCGCCTTCATGTCCTCCAGCGTGGCGATCGACACGCCGGACGTGCCGACCTTGCCGTAGACGTCCGGCGGGGTGTCCGGGTCGTTCCCGTACAGCGTCACCGAGTCGAACGCGGTGGACAGCCGCTTGGCGTCGGAGCCGGCCGACAGGTACTTGAAGCGGCGGTTGGTCCGGAAGGCGTCGCCCTCCCCGGCGAACATCCGCGCCGGATCCTCACCCTCCCGCTTGAACGGGAACACCCCCGCGGTGAACGGGAAGCAACCCGGTAGGTTCTCCCGGCGCAGGAACCGCAACAACGAGCCCTCGTCGTCGTACCGCGGCAACGCCACCCGTGCAACCTTGTTGCCCGAGAGCGTCTCCCGCGTCAACGCCGTGCGGATCTCCTCGCCCCGCACGGTGAACACCATCTCGTCGCCGGAGTAGTCCTCAACCGTCTTCGGCCACGCGGCGAGCAGCGCCTCGGTCCCACGGTCGATCTTGTGCTGTGCCTCGGCCTCCAGCTTCTCGATGTCCGAAGTGGACGCTCCGGCCGCTGCCAGCGCCTCGCGCGCCGCGCAGAGGTGGCCGTGCTCGCGCACCGCCGCCACCTGCGCGTCGGTCTTGCGGTGGTAGCCGCGCACCGTGTCGGCGATGTCGGAGAGGTACCGGGCGCGCGACGCCGGGACGATGGTCGAGGCCGACGTCGAGACCTTGCCCGACACCTTCGGCAGCAACCCGTCCTCCGCCTGCAGGCCGTGCTCGGCGAGGCCGGAGACGACGTGCTGGTACAGCGCGGTGACACCGTCGTCGTTGAAGGTCGCGGCGCTGGTGCCGAAGACCGGCATGTCCTCCCACGACGCGCCGAAGGCCTCCCGGTTGCGCACGAGCTGGCGGGCCACGTCACGGCGGGCGTCCTCCGCGCCACGACGCTCGAACTTGTTGATCGCCACCGCGTCGGCGAAGTCCAGCATGTCGATCTTCTCCAGCTGCGACGCGGCACCGAACTCCGGCGTCATCACGTAGAGCGAGAAGTCCACGAACGGCACGATCGCCGCGTCACCCTGCCCGATGCCCGGCGTCTCGACGATCACCAGATCGGCACCGGACGCCTTGCAGGCCGCGATCGCGTCGGCCAGACCGTCCGGCACCTCCGCCCCGGCGCGGCGGGTTGCGAGCGACCGGAAGAAGACCCGCTCCCCGTCGAGGCAGTTCATGCGGATCCGGTCACCCAACAGTGCTCCGCCACCGCGCCGCCGCGTGGGGTCGACGGCCAGCACCGCGATGCGCAGCTTGTCCTGCTGGTCCAGGCGGAACCGGCGCACGAGCTCGTCGGTGAGCGACGACTTGCCCGAGCCACCGGTGCCCGTGATGCCGAGCACCGGCACGGCGCGAGCAGCGGCCTGCTCGGCGATGCGCGCACCCAGCTCGTCGGGCACCCGTCCCGCTTCGATCAACGTGATGGCCCTCGCGAGTGCGTCCACGCTGCCGGTGAACAGGCCGTCGAAGCTGTCGGGGACGCACTCGGCGAGGTCGTGGTCGCACGCCCGGATCATCGAATTGATCATCTGGGCGAGGCCCAGGCTCTGCCCGTCGGACGGGGAGAAGATCTTGGCCACGCCACGCGAGTGCAGCAGTTCGATCTCCTCAGGCACGATCACGCCACCGCCGCCGCCGAAGACCTTCACGTGGGAGGCACCGCGCTCGGCGAGCAGTTCCACGAGGTAGGAGAAGTACTCGACGTGCCCGCCCTGGTAGGCGCTGATGGCCACACCCTGGACGTCCTCCTGGATCGCCGCATCGACGACCTCGCGGACCGACCGGTTGTGCCCCAGGTGGATCACCTCGGCGCCCTGCGACTGCAGGATCCGCCGCATGATGTTGATCGCGGCGTCGTGCCCGTCGAACAGGCTGGACGCGGTGACGAAGCGGACCGGGTTGACCGGCCTGTGCAGGGAGTCGGCACTGTGCAGTGGGGTCGCCATCAGCTCTTCCGTCCTCGCTCGCTGCGCGTCCGCGGTGACGCACGAACTTACTTTGACTTCCTACTATCTCAGGAGCAACTGTCGTGTGTCCAAGCTCTCTCTGTTGAGATCGACCTGCAGGCCCGGCTCAGCGGAGGTATCAAGGAGTCGGGGCAGGACAGAGGTGTGCGAACAGTGATCGTGGAGATCGCGGTCGAGCGGTACCACTTCGTCTGCGGCCACTGCGGGTACGAGTGGACAGCCGACTACGACGTGCAGTACCTGCGGGACTACTTGGGTGAGGTCCTCGCGTTCTACCGCCTGAACGGCGCGCCGGTGGAGCCGCCGCCTGGTGACGTGATCATCTGTCCCAGGTGCGGTGAGGGGCCGGTGCGTGTCGAGCTGATCGGTCGGCGTGACGTCCCGGTCGCCTCGCTGGACTCCGACGAGCCCCGCCAGAAGGTGACCACCACGCCTGAGGAGCGGCGCGCCTCGGTGCCCCACCTCGACGCGCACGACGGCGGCACGTCGCGATCGTGACAGGCCCTCGGGTCATCCGGTGGCCGCCGGCGCCGAACCCTCCGTGACGAACAGGGGGCTCGCGATGTCCTCGAGCGATCGCTGGGACGCCTCGACACCGAGCAGGAGTTCCACCACGCCGCCGAGGATCATCACCACCGCACCGATGCAGTAGCCCATCGCGACCGCGCTCGGGCTACCGGTGCTGACGAGCTGACCGAACAGTGCCGGCCCGATGATGCCGCCGAGCGCGGTGCCCATCGAGTAGAGCAGAGCGATCGCCATGGCCCGGATCTCCAGTGGGAAGATCTCCGACACCGTGAGATACGCCGCGCTCGCCCCCGGCTCCGGCACCGGTGAGCAAGCGCATGAGGAAGAACCACCAGGGACTGAAGGAGAACGCGGTCAGCACCGCGCCGATGACGTAGCACGACGCGGTGAGACCCACCTGGGCCTCGGTGAGCCCGAGCCCGAGGATCACGGTCCAGTGCCACCTCGACCACGGCAGCCGGTCCATCCGCGCCGGAACGTCGGTCTCCACCGTGCTTCTCGGAGTGTCGGTCATCGCCACGCCGGCCACCGTCCTCGAGCCCCCAAGTCGATCAGTCGCGACTGTGCTTCCCGATTCACCGATCGGGCGAACTCCCGTCATCCGCACGCAGACGCAGCACCGGAACACCCGGCGTGACGGCAATGGCTCCGGCCACGCGGTCGAGCACGACGAGACCGACCTCAGCGGGCATCGCGGGCTCGTCGGAGGGGAAGAACAGGAACTCCGGTTCGGCGACGGCTTCCGACCGCATGGCCGCCACCGCGTCGGCGTCGGGCTGCCTGCCCCGCCCGAACACGGGGTCGGCCGGTGCCACCGACGCCATGACATCGACCTGTGGTCGAGTGGCGCGGGCAGGCCCGAGCCAGGCCGTCGGCCCCGGCGTGGACAGCCCTGCGAGCAGGCCGACCGCTCCCAGCCGCACCGGATCCGGTCCGGACAACTCGGCGTCACGACCGCTGACGACGCGGCACAACGCCGCCGCCTCCACGTCGTCGGGCGGGGTGATGCCGAGCAGTGTCGCGGCCTCGGCGGGGTCCAGCCCGTCTGCGTGGCCGCGCCGCAGCGGCCAGAAGGGGAACGCCGGTGCCGGCCAGGCGTACGGCAGGTCGTCGGGAACGTCCGGCCCGAACAGCGGCCGGTAGTGGTCCGGGTCCTTGCGCAGCAACGACGACTGGTGGCTCAGATGCACCGCGGGCTCGCCCAGCCACGGCGGGAGCTGTCCCGTCGCGGCCAGCCGGCCACCGTCCGGCAGCTGCCCACCGGTGAACGCGAGCAGTTGGGGCAGGACGGTGTCGTCGTGTCCGAGCGCCGACCACCGCTGGCAGATCGCCACGCCGTACAGCACGAGCGCGGGCACGAAGCCCCGCCACATCTTGACCGCCGGGTGGTTCTTCCAGCCGTAACTGGGCCACACCAGTGCCCGCAGGATCTGGAGGGTCTCCACGCGCTGCTTGCCGAGCCTGCGCACGTCGAGCGCCGCGGCGCTGTCGGTGAAGCCCGCGAAGGGCAGGAACGTCTGCATGTCGCGTCGCGGGTACCCCGTCCGCAACACATCGACACGATCACGCGTCAGCGCGGCCGGTGGCACCGGAGCGCCTTCACCGTGCGCGGTCCCGGTCAGCCCTCTAGGTTCGGTTCGGGGCGTGACGGGAGGGGCGCTATGGGTGCGGATCGGTGGCAGTACCTGGCGTTGATGGCGGCATGCCTCGCGGTCACCGCGCCGTTGGAGCCGCTCGGCGCGGGCGTCTACCGCAGGGCCGGCAGGCTGGCACGCACACTCCTCCCGGTGGTGGCCGTGTTCGCGGTGTGGGACGTGGTGGCGATCGCCCGCGGTCACTGGAGTTACAACGCTCGGTACACCACCGGGCTGTCGTTGCCGGGGCACGTCCCGGTGGAGGAACTGGTCTTCTTCGTCGTCATCCCGCTGTGCGCGATCCTGACCTACGAGGTCGTGTCAGCGCAGACCGCCCCGCGTCCGCTGGAGCCCGTGCTGCCCGGCGGCCGGAGCGCGGCTTGAACGCCGAGTACCTGATCGCCGCATCCGTCGCCTCGGTGCTGGTCGTCCTGGCCGAACTCCTGGTGCTGCGCACGGGCCTGTTCCGCCGCAAGGCCTACTGGATCACGATGGTCGTCGTCTTCGCGTTCCAGGTCCTGGTCGACGGATGGCTGACCAAGCTGAGCGCACCGGTCGTGCTCTACGCCGACTGGGCGATCAGCGGCCTGCGCATCCCCTGGGACATTCCCGCCGAGGACTTCCTGTTCGGTTTCGCGATGGTCACCGCCACGCTGCTGCTGTGGGAGCGGGCGCGCGCACGAGAGGGGACGGGGTGAACGAGGCCGGCAGGCTGGACGCGACGGACGTGCCCGGCGCGTTCGACGCTGCGGCACGCAGCTACGACGTGCTGGTGGGGGCCAATCCCGGCTACCACGCCGCCCTGCGGCGTTCTGCGCTTCGGCTCGGCCTGCGCGGAGGTGGTGCGGGCTTGCGGGTGCTCGACCTGGGCTGCGGGACGGGAGCGTCCACCGCCGCCCTTCTCGCGGTGGCGCCGCGCGCCGAGGTCGTCGCCGTGGACGCCTCGGCGGGCATGCTGGCGCGCGCGAGGAGCAAGAGCTGGCCGGAATCGGTGACCTTCGTGCATTCGCGCGCGGAGGATCTCGCCGAGGCGGGAGTCGACGGCTCGTTCGACGCGGTGTTCGCCGCGTACCTGGTGCGCAACCTGCCGGAGCCGGACCCGCTGCTGAAAACGGTGCTCGGTCTGCTCCAGCCGGGTGCGCCGTTCGTGGCGCACGAGTACTCCGTGCGCGACTCCCGCGTGCGGTCGCTGATCTGGTCCGCTGTGTGCTGGACGGTGATCATCCCCAGTGGCACCGTCGCGACGCGCGATCCCGGTCTCTACACCTACTTGTGGCGCAGCGTGCTGAGGTTCGACGGCACCGAGGAGTTCACCAACCGGTTGCGCGCCAGCGGGTTCACCGATGTCGCCACGTTCGACGTTCCCGGCTGGCAGCGCGGGATCGTCCACACCTTCACGGGCAGGCGCCCGGCACGGGAGATCGCATGACGACCGATCAGCGCCCTGGCCGCGACCGCCGCGCGGTTCGCGTCCCCGCACCTGCGGGGCGCCCCCGGCTGACCGGGACGGACGGCCCCCCGCGGGTCGCCGTGGTCGGCGGCGGGATCGCCGGCCTCGCCGCGGCAACCGTGCTCGCCGAACGCGGCGCGCACGTCGTGGTCTGCGAGAGGGAGCCGTACCTCGGCGGCCGCGCGGGCGGCTGGCCGACCACGCTCGCCGACGGCAGCCAGGTCACCATGACCAGGGGCTTCCACGCCTTCTTCCGGCAGTACTACAACCTGCGCGCACTGCTGCGCCGCGCGGACCCGGCGGGCACCGCACTGGTCGGGCTGGACGACTACCCGCTCTGGCACGCCGGCGGCCACGAGGAGGGTTTCGCGGGGTTGCCGCGGTCGACCCCGTGGAACGCCATGGGCTTCCTCTTCCGCAGCCCCACGTTCGCCTGGCGGGACCTGGCCAAGGTCGACGCCCGCGCCGCGCTGCCACTGCTGAACGTGTCCGTGCCGAGGACCTACCAGGAGCTCGACGCACTGGACGCGGCGAGCTACATCAACGCGATCCGATTCCCGCCCGCCGCGCACGCGCTGGCCTTCGAGGTCTTCTCCCGCAGCTTCTTCGCGCATCCGCAGGACATGTCGGCCGCGGAACTCGCGACCATGTTCCACATCTACTTCCTCGGCTCCGCAGAGGGACTGCTGTTCGACGTGGCGGCCGACCCGTTCCCGCACGCGCTGTGGGATCCGCTGGCCCGGTACCTGACCTCGCTCGGCACCGAGGTGCGCACGGGCACGCCGGTGTCCGTGATCGGCAAGGGCGGTCCGCGCCGGTTCGAGGTGCACCTCGGCACCGGAGAGCCCCCGATTCAGGCGGACGCGGTCGTACTGGCGGCTGACGTCGGCGGCCTGCGGCGGATCGTGGAGTCCTCGGACGAGCTCGGCGGCCCGGAGTGGCGCGACCACGTCGGGCAGCTGCGCAACGCGCCGCCGTTCCTGGTCTCGCGCCTGTGGCTCGACCGGCCGGTGCGAGCGGACCGACCGGGTTTTCTGGGCACCAGCGGGTACGACCTGCTGGACAACGTGTCGGTGCTGAACCACTACGAGCACGAGGCACGGGCCTGGGCCGCCCGCAACAACGGCGCGGTGGTGGAGTTGCACGGATACGCGCTGCCGTCCGGTGTGGACGAGGCCGAGGGCCGCGAGCGGCTCATCACCCAGCTGCACGAGGTGTACCCGGAGACGACCGGCGCACGGATCGTGGACGAACGACACGAGTTGCGCCAGGACTGCCCGCTGTTCCCACCGGGTGGCCACGCGCTGCGACCGGGCGTGCGGACTCCGGAGGACTTCCTCGTGCTGGCGGGTGACCTGGTGCGCATCGACCTGCCCGTGGCGCTGATGGAGCGGGCCGCGACGACGGGCTTCACCGCGGCCAACCTGCTGCTGCAGCGCTGGGGTGTGGCGGGCACGCCGCTGTGGAGCGTGCCCACCTCCGGCCGCAACCCGTCACTGAGCGCCCTCGCCCGGCGCTTCGGCCGCAACCCCGTCCCCGCTCAACCGACCCAACGGCCCGTGCTGCGCAAGGTGTAGCGGCGCTCGGCGTAGTCGAGGTCGTCGCGCCACAACCGCTTGGCCGCCCACTCCATCACCGGGCGCAGTGCCGGCGCCACCGGACGGGCCATTGCGAACCCACGGCGGTCGGAGTGGGCGATGGTCGCCTCGATGACGGCGGTGCGCGGGACACCGTCGGGACCGGGGCCGAGCGGCGTGGCGTGCGTCTCCACCACGCTGCCCTCACCCTCGCCGTCGACGATGCTCATGACGACGGTCCTCGGCTCGGGGCAGGTGAAGGCGGCGACGACCGGCACGCCGACCCTGCCCGCGACGCGGAAGGTCACCTCCACCAGGAAGCGGTCGGCCTCCCCGTTGAGTTCCATGTCCGCGGTCGGCGCATCGATCACCCTGAGGTTGGCGAAGGAGTACGGGTGGAACCACGCCCCGTGCCACGGGTCCAGCCGGTTCGCCACCACGTCCTCCGGCTCGCACCGGCCCTCCACGGTCGCCACCGCGTCGATCGCGCCTGCGGGTGGGCGGGCGGGGATCACCGGTCGCCCGAGGGGCTCTTCTCCGCCGACGGCGTCGAGCCGCACCCACGCCAGCACGCCGTCGTCGTGCGCGGGATACGGGCTCCAGCTGCCGAACTTGCGAGCTCCCAGCGCGAGACCGTGCCAACGGCACACCAGCTGTCCACCGTGCACCGCCGCGTCGCACAGCGGCGCCCCGAGGTGCGGACAGGACCCCGGCCCCGCCAGCAGGGTGCCGTCGGCACCGCGCCACGCCACCACCTCGCGGCCCCCGACGGTGCGGCCGAAGGGCTTGCGCGCGGTGACCTCACGACTCGCGCCCAGCACGAACCAGTTGCCCGAGGGCCGGCTCTGGGCGCGCTTCAACGCCGCGGCGATGAGCGCCGGCTTCGCGTCCGCCCAGGTCGGTCGCTGCTCGGGCCAGGGCTGTGCGGCGAAGCGCCGCAACGGGATCGAGCGACGTGCGGGTGACATCGGAGCACTCCTAGCGGTCGGTGGCAGCTGTTCGGCGCTGATCGCTCGACTGGCCGGGAACCGGGACCACCGACGTTGAGCGGGCGAGTGCCACCCGCGCCAGCGCGGGCAGGGCGACTGCGAGACGGCGCCGGTTGGACACCACGACGCGGCGGGACAGCACGTCGTAGTCGGCGTCCTCGATGAGATCGAGTATGCCGCCGTAGAGGCGCAGCGCGGTGGAGACGCACGGACGCGATGACGGCGCGAGCATCGGCACTCCGACCTCGGCGCGCCGGTAGACGCTCCTGGTGCGGGCGACGAGGTGCGCCAGCGCCTTGCGGATGCGCTGGTCGGGTTTGCCGAGGGTCCGCGCCCACCCGAGCAGGTCCCGGTCCACGCCGAACGCGGCGAGTTCGTCGGCAGGCAGGTACACCCTCCCCCGATCGAGGTCCTCGCCCACGTCGCGCAGGAAGTTCGTGAGCTGGAAGGCGATCCCCAGTGCCGCAGCGGCCGGCTCAGCCTCCTCGCGGGGGACGCACGTGCCGAGCACGGGAAGCACCTGCAGCCCGATCACCGCGGCCGAACCGTGCACGTACTCCTCGAGTTCGGCGTAGGTCCGGTAGTCGGTGACCACGAGGTCCATCCTCATGGAGTGCATGAAGTCCCGGAAGTACGAGTGGTCGATGCCGTAGCGCCGCGCGGTGTCCACGACCGCGGCGACGACCGGGTGCTCGCTGTGCCCCTGCGCCAGGCCTTCGCGGAGCTCGTCGTCCAATGCGGACAGCTCTGCGGCACGCATCGCGGTCGTGCGCCCGTCGTGCACCTCGTCGACGATGTCGTCGGCCCAGCGGGCGAATCCGTAGAGCGCGTGCACGGCCGGACGCTGAGCGGGAGCCAGCAATCGCGTGGCGAGGTAGTAAGTTCTGCCGTGGACGGCGTTGAGCTCGCGGCAGCGCCCATACGCCGCCCGCATGGGCGGTTCGGCGATACCGGCGGCGTCAAGTTCCCGATCGGAGCGCACCCGCCCCTCCCCTCGATGCACGTCCCCGTCGGACGTCAGCACAACGCTAGGGCGGCGGCTCGGCGTGCGCTTGACGGGGCCTTCAGCTTCGCCGAGAGGTCGGCTTGATCGCCACTGCATCGTCATGCAGATCGGGCCACCCGCTGGTTAGCTCGTGACCGCCGCTCCACACCCCGCGCACCAGTAGAGGAGGCGACGATGTCGCTGGCACACAACGCCGCCGCCGCGTGGCGACCCTCGCACGACGGCGTCGACAGCGACGGCTGGCTGCGCTCGCACGTGCAGCTCGGTCTCGAGGAGTTCCTGAACCGGCGCGCGAACCAGGACGTGCCCGCGGGCTTGGACCCGACACTGGTCGGCGAACTGTGCGCTCTCGCACTCGGTGGGGGCAAGCGGATCCGGCCCACCTTCGCCTGGTGGGGCTGGAGGGCGGCGGCCGGTCCGGCCACGGGGTCCGCCGCGCAGCTCACCATCCGGGTGTTGATCGCGCTGGAGCTGTTGCAGTGCTGCGCGCTCGTGCACGACGACGTCATGGACCGCTCGGCGACCCGGCGTGGCCGGACCGCCTCGCACGTCGCGTTCGCCGAGCAGCACCGCGCCTGCGGCTGGGCGGGCGACGACGTTCAGTTCGGTGACTCGGTGGCCGTTCTGATCGGCGATCTCGCACTGGCGTGGGCCGACGACGCGATCGTGGGCGCGGGGCTCGACGGGGAGGCGCTGGCACGGGTGTGGGAGCCGTGGCGGGCCATGCGCACCGAGATGATCGCCGGGCAGTACCTCGACCTGCTGGCGGTCGCCCGCCGCGAGGAGTCGCTCGCCGAGACGATGCGCGTGGCGAGGCTCAAAACGGCCGCCTACACGGTCGAGCGGCCGTTGCACCTCGGTGCGGCGCTGGCCGGCGCCCAGCCCGTCCTGATCGACGCCCTGCGCGCGTTCGGCCGCGACATCGGTGTCGCCTTCCAGCTGCGCGACGACCTGCTCGGTGTGTTCGGCGACGAGCACGTCACGGGAAAGCCGGTCGGCGACGATCTGCGGGAGGGCAAGCGAACTCCCTTGATGGCGATCGCACTCGAACGGGCCGCCACCACGGGCCGCCGCGACGCGGCGCACCTGCTGCGTGCGATCCTCGACGGCGGCGACGTGACGCCGGGTCTGGTCGACGAGATCCGGGCGCTGCTGCACGACCTCGGCGCCGTCGAGGCCGTGGAGGAGCGGATCACCGAGCTGGCCGGCCGGGCCCTCAGCGCGCTGCAGCACGTCGACATGCCCGCAGCCGCTCGGTCCCACCTGCTCCGCTTGGCCGCGAAGGCCACCACCCGCCGACGTTGAGGAGTTGTCCTGATGCACAAGGTGTCGGGTCCGACCGACCACGTCGTGGTCGTCGGCGCGGGCCTCGCGGGCCTTTCCGCCGCACTGCACCTGCGCGGCAGCGGCCGTGAGGTGACGGTCGTCGAGCGCGGGCCCCATCCCGGCGGGCTCGCCGGGCGAGCCGACGTCGACGGCCACCACATCGACACCGGGCCGACCGTGCTCACCATGCCGGAACTGCTGGACGAGGCGTTCGGCGCGGTCGGCGAGCACCTGTCCGACCGGCTCGAACTCCTGCCCATGGACCCGGCCTACCGGGCGTTCTTCGCAGACGGCAGCACTTTGAACGTGCACACCGGTCAGGCGGCGATGGAGGAGGAGATCCGGGACTTCGCCGGACCGCGCGAGGCCGACGGCTACCGTCGGCTGCGGTCGTGGCTCACCCGGCTGTACGAGGTGGAGCGCGACCGGTTCATCGGAGGCAACTTCGACTCGCCACTGGATCTCGTCGGCTCCGACCTGGCGCGGCTGACCGCGATGGGTGGCTTCGGCAGGCTCTCCCGCGCGGTGGGCCGGTTCCTGCGCGATCCGCGGCTGCAACGGGTCTTCTCGTTCCAGTCGCTCTACGCCGGGGTGGCTCCGCGCCACGCGTTGGCCGCTTACGCCGTCATCGCCTACATGGACACGATCGCCGGGGTCTGGTTCCCGCGCGGCGGCATGCGCGCGGTGCCGAGTGCGCTCGCCGACGCCGCGGCTGCGGCAGGCGTGCGGTTCCGCTACGACAGCCCGGTCGAGGCGCTGGAACTCACCGGCGAGCGGGTGACCGCGGTGCGCACCGAGCACGAGCGGATCGGCTGCGACGCGGTGGTGCTGGCCACCGGCCCCGCGGAGGGCGAGCGCCTGCTGCACCAGCGGCCCCGGCGTCCGGTGCGGCTGCGCTGGTCACCGTCCGCGGTGGTGGTGCATCTGAGCGCGGACCGGGTGTCCGATCGGGTCGCGCACCACACCATCTCCTTCGGTGAGGCGTGGGAGAGCACGTTCGACGAGATCATCCACGAGGGTGCGCTCATGCGTGATCCGTCGCTGCTGCTCACCACGCCGTCGCTGACGGATCAGGCGCTGGCGCCGGAGGGCAAGCACCTGCAGTACCTCCTCGCGCCTTGCCCGAACCTGGAGTCCGGCCTGCAGGCGTGGGACGTGATCGGGCCCCGCTACGCCGAGGAATTGATCGGTGTCGTGGTGCGACGAGGGCTGATCCCGGACGAGAGCAGCGTGCGGCAGCTGTCGCTGGTCACTCCCGACGACTGGGCGCGGCAGGGCCTCGCCGCGGGCACGCCGTTCTCGGCGGCGCACACGTTCGCGCAGACCGGCCCGTTCCGTCCGCGCAACCTGCCCTGCCGCACCGGCAACGTGGTGCTCGCGGGCAGCGGCACGACGCCGGGCGTCGGCATCCCGCCGGTGCTGATCTCCGGGCGGCTCGCCGCCGAGCGCATCACCGGGCAACGCGCTCCCCAGCAGTCCCCGCACGCCGTGTGACCCCGTTTTCACACCTCAGGCGGTCTGGGTGATGGCCTGGCTGACCTTGTTGGGGCCGTCGTAGGTCCGGTCGGGCAGCTTCTGCAGCAGCTTGATGGTGTCCTCGTCTGCGCCGTTCTGGCGGGCCTTCTCGATCAGCTGGTTCTTGTCGGCCGGGTAGTCGACCCCGGACAGGTGCTTCTGCAACTGGATCGGATTCGGCTTGCTCATGGGCCGCGTGTACCCGTGCTCCCGCCGACGAATCCCTCAGCCGTCGCCCGATCCGGGTTTGGTCATCTTCTCCTGCATCTTCGCCTTCAGCGGGTCGGGCAGGATCCTGGAGGCCGCGGCCTGCACCTTGTTCCGCAGCGATCCGGCGACGACGTGGTCCTTGCCCTCCATCAGCGCCTGGAACCCCTCGCGGGCGACCTCGGCCGGGTCGTCCTTGTGCCCGCTCGCCACCTTGGTGTCCTCCATGCCCGCGCGCTCGAAGAAGCGGGTGTCCGTCGGTCCCGGCATCAGTGCGGTCACCGTGACACCGGTGTCCTTCAACTCCTCGCGCAGAGCCTCGGAGAACGACGCCAGGAACGCCTTCGACGCGGCGTACACGGCGTGGTAGGGCCCTGGCCCGGTCGCAGCGATCGACGAGGTGTAGAGCACCCGGCCGCGTCCACGCTCGACCATGCCGGGCAGCAGACGCTTCGACAGGTGCACCGCGGAGGTGCAGTTGAGGTTGACGATCTTCAGGTTCGACTCGAGATCGGTGTCCCGGACGAAGTCGCCCCCGACGCCGATGCCCGCGTTGACGGCGAGCGCGTCGACCGGCCGGTCGTTCGCCGTCGCCGCGGCGACGAGTTGCTCGACACCGTTGAAGGTGGACAGGTCGGCCTGCACCGCATCGACGTGGACACCGTGGCTGCTCAGCGTGCGGGCCGCATCGTGAACGGCGTCCTCCTCGGCGGCGATGAGAAGGTCGAAACCGTTGGCGGCGAACTGCTTCGCGAGCTCCAGCCCGATACCGCTCGAGGCGCCGGTCACCACGGCGAGGGGTTTGCGAGATGAGGTCACGGGGTCTCCTCCGCTGGTCGTGACGTGGCGGCGCAGGTGGCCGCGGTGACGATTCCGAAGGCGAGGTGAGGAGCGATGTCGCTCACCCAGTCCGCGAAGCTCCACGTGCGCGGGTCGCTCACGCCCAGCGCCGCCATCGGCGCGTTCGCTCCGGCCATCGCGACCAGGCCTGTGGCCAGCGCACCCGTCGCCACCGACGGCCGCCAGCCGAGCGACCGGGCGATACCGTAGGCCGCGCCGACGCCGGTCCCGGTGAGGACGCCCAGCAGCGCGCCGATCGCCGACAACCTGGCCTCGCGCTGCTTTCCCTCACCGGGCACGCGAACCCCGACCAGGCGCGCCAACCGATCGACCGTCTGCTCCGGCGTGCTGCTCGCAGGACGTCCGCGCAGCGCCATGTCCAAGTACGTGACCGCGTTCAGCGCGGTCGTACCGGCCGCACCGGCCGCCGCACCGCACAGGATCGGGCTCGCCATGCCGAGCGGGTGCCCTGACGCGCCCGTCCGAAACCCCGCCTCACCCTGATGAGCATCCGCACCCCACGATCGCAGGGGTCGCGAACCCGGCCACGTATGCCTCCGCCGGCCTCTGCGGCCACTCACGAGCGTTCGAGGCTGCGCAGGACGGAGACGACGTTGTGGTGCATCCACAAGGGATTCGTCGAGTACCGTTCGGACTGCGCGAGGTTGTTGGACACGTGGTGAAGCCAACTGAGGAGCACCAGCACGCGCGGCTCGACCACGTCCGCGCCCAACGCCCGTTGCGCGTCCACCAGGACCGGGTGACCGGGATGCTCCGGATCGCTCGACCACTGCTGGACGACGCGCCCCAACTCGGTGTGCGCGACCCGCCACTCGGTGCTGACGAGCAATCCCACGACGTCCAGCACGGCGATGCCGTCCGGATCGGATTGGCACCAGTCCACGACACCGGTGACGCGCCCGTCTTCGACCAGGACGTTGTCCGGGCAGAAGTCGCCGTGGACCCACCCGACAGAGACGCGCCGCCCGGCGAGCTCCTCCACCAGGATCGCTTCGAGCCGGTCGAGCGGGCCGCGTTCGCCATGACGCACGCAGGCGCGCAGGCGCGCGATCGGCACCCGAACCCATCGCGTCACGCTCGCCTCGTCCACGATCCGCGGAACCGCTGTGCGGTCGTGCAGGTCTTCGATCGTCCCCAGCGCCGCCGCGACGAAACTCCGCCGCCCGTCGGCGTCACCGAGCATGCTGCGGCCGTCGACACCGCGCAGCCGCGTCTCCATCACGCAGAACGCCCCGTTGACCTCACTGGTGGCGAGCACGTTCGGCAGGAGGTCACGCCACGCACCGAGTCGCCCGTCCGCGTGCAACCGTCTGAGGACGGCGGCTTGACGGACCAGTTGGTTCCGACCGGACGGGCTGTCGGCGACCTTGATCAGCGCCGTGTCGCCCTGCGCCGAACCGACCAGCGCCGTGGCGGTCCCCGACTGGCCGTGCAGGCGGCCCTGCAACCGCCAGGAGGCGAGGTCTCCTCCCATGATCCTTCCGAGGAGAACCGGAGCGGTGCGGCGGAGCAGGAACGAATGCCGGAGCCCGCTCAGCGGTCCGCTCAACGGCCGGGGCAACCAGGACGCCCGCAGGAGCAGGATCGCGCTCGCCACGATCATCTGCCCGGCCAGCAGCGCGATGCCGACGCCGTTGACCCCCACCCGCGGGGTCAGCACGACGCACAGGGTCAGCACGAGGATCGACAGGCTCGCCAGTACGGCGACGACGACCGTCATACGGCGGCGCACCCTGGCGGCGCTCACCGTGGTGGACGTGACGATGTTGGGCAGTGCGGAGAGCGCGGCGAGCCGCAGCACCCAGGTGCCGTGCTGGGAGTAGGACTCTCCGAAGATCCTGAGCAGGTACGGAGCGGTCACGAAGATCACCACGACCGCCGGTACGAGCAGCAGCAGTGAGTACTCGACCATGATCCGGCGGGCACGCTCCAATCCGGCGATGTCGCGCGAGGCGTGCACCACCAACGACTGCCCCATCCCGAGCGGCACGAGGTACAGCGAGTAGGCCACGGTCCACGCGGTCGAGAACGCGGCCGTCGCCTCCGCCCCCACCACGTCGAGGACCAGCACCGGGAGCAACTGGGTGCACCCGAGCCAGAACAGCGTTCCGGTGTAGTCGCCGCCGACGTAGCGCAGCACGTGTCTCAGCGAGAACGGCTCGGCGACGTCCTGCGCGGTGACCATGTGGCTGGGCACGGCACGCCTGAACAGGTAGACGTTCGTGACGACGACCACGATCGCCGTGGCGACGGTCCACGACACCGCGACGCCGTGGAACGGCATCGCCGCGACGAGCCACACGAGCAGCACGATCTTCAGCCCCGAGAAGACGGCGTTCTCCACCGGAACCAGCGCGGCACGACCGACCGCGGTGAGCACGCTGTCCTGCATCACGAAGATCGTCCACACCGCCGTCGCGGCGACGAACCACGCCGTCTCCAGCCGGCCCTCGAAGAAGCCCTCCAGCTGGGACGACCACAGCCGCGCGCCCAGGACGAAGACGTAGCCGGCGCTCGCGCCCAGCAACGCGCCCGCGGTGTAGGTGGTGATGACGAAGCCGCGGGCCCGCCGGCCGGCGACGGGCACGAACCGGAGCAGCGCGTTCATCAGGTTCAGCTGAGCGGCGCCGGCGAGGAACATCATCGCGTAGATCGCCGCGGAGTTCGTGCCCACCACCGCGGGCGGGTACAGGCGGGCGGCGATGACCCAGTACAGCAACCCGATGCCGGAGGTGATCGCAGAACTCGCCACCAGCGCGTAACCGCTGCGGTACAGGGGCTGCTGCCAGCTCGTGAGCAGGGACCGCACCGGTCTTCGGTGTTGCTGCACGGTCGACATCTCGTCAGTGGTCACGGCGTTTCCCGCACGAGCTCGGCGAAGCCGCGGAGCGCGGCCGGCGCAACACCGCGCCTGCCCGCCTCCTGTGCTCCCAGCAGGGTCAGCAGCACCCTGGCGGCGGGATCGTGGCGGTTCTGCCCGCACACCGAGCAACCTCCTGGCGGGTGGCCCAGCAAGCGACCCACCGCGTGCGCGAGACCGGCCGCGTACGCGGGGCGGACGACGGTCACGGCCGACGCGCGGACACCCGCGGTGGCGTTGCCGGGCGCGTACGCGTGGCGGGCCAGAGCGAGCATCGGCAGATCCGACTCCGTGTCGCCGACTGCGAGTTCGACCTCGCTCGGCGCCCCGCTCGGCGTGCACAGCATGGAGGCCAGCATCTCCAGGCCCGTTCCCTTGTCGGTGGCAGCCGCGACGAAGTCGGTCTGGCGCATCCCCGTGACGACGCGAACTCCGTCCTGGTCGTCACCGAGCACGCGCAGTGCCGCATCGACGATCTCCGCGGGCAGGGCTGAGGAGTGTCGCTCTCCGGTGCGCAGCGCGCGAACGCTGTACCGGTAGTCGTCGTTGATCGACACCCCCGGCACGGCGCGCAACACCTCCCGCAGCTCGTCCAGCAGCAGCCGTTCGTGCTCGGTCACCAGCTCCACCACGCGACCGGTCGCGTGCTCGTAGGCGACCGCGCCGTACTCGGCCACGCCCCCCGCGAGACCGAACGCGGTGCAGCGGTCCTGCACTTCCGGAAGACTGCGCCCGGTCACGGGAACGGGGCGGTAGCCGTGGCGTTCGAGCGAGCGCAGCGCGAGTGCGGCCACCGGGGTGATGATCGAGAATCCGAGGGCGTCGGACTCCAGGACGCCGTCGATGTCGAGGGCGCACAGCATCGGTGATCCGGGCGTCCCCTCGAGATCGGGCACCGGTCCGGCCGGGAAGCGCCCGGCCATGTAGCGCTGCACCGCCCTCGACGCCGCCCTGCGAGCACCGTGGTCGGTGCTCGGCCGCGACGCCAGGTGCACCAGTTCGTAGAGCAGGAAGCGTTCGTCGGAGCACCGGTATGCCGCCCGCAGCGCGCGCACGAACCCGGTGTCGTGGCTGCCCGGATCGATCCCCGCGAGGTCGAAGACGGGGTCGTAGCAGTACAGGTCCGTGTTGGCGAAGCCGCGCAGGTCCGCGTTGTCCTTGACCAGCCGCCCCGCCCCGCGCAGCCAGTTCTCCAGGCCCGTGGCACCGTCCACGACGGATGGACGGTCGACCGAGCACAAGCGGCGCACCAACAAGTCGAGCATCAGCGGGCGCAGCAGCACGCCGCCCCGCCCGTACCCCCCGGCGAGAATCTGACCTGCCACTTCCCACACGGGTTGCCTGCCGCCGAGCAGACGGCTGCGGTCCTCGACGGCGGGCAGCGCCGCCGCCCGGTCCTCGACGTAGCTCACGAACGCGGGCACGTCGCACGTGCTCGGGACGTGCACGGGCGTCAGTTCGGGTGACCACTCGCGGAAGGTGAGCCCGTCCCGGAAGCCGTAGGTCTTCGGCACGTGAGCGGACAGCGCGTCGGCGACGGCGATCGCGTGACGGCCGAGGTACCCCAGTCCCGTTCCGGTGACGACGACCGTGCGGATCCGCTCGTCGGCCCACTGGACGCGGTAGATCGCGCGCACGTGGGAGCGATCTCCGTCCCTCCGGATCGACGGAACCGGCTCCACCCGCACGACGGGCACGTCGAGCAGCGACGACAAGGCGGAACCGACCGCCTCCGGTGCCAGCCGTCGGTGCACCTCCCACTGGTCGAAGGGCAGCTCCACGCGATTGCACGTCTCGAGGACCGGCGACGGTGCGCCGAACACGGGCAGCAACAGGGTGATCGCTTCCGCCGCGGCGCCGTGCCGGGTCAGCAGGTCGACACCCGCGAGCACGGAGGACCCCGTCACCGGTGGGTCGTCCACGACGGCCGCCGCGGCGCCGTCGCGCAGTCGCGCGCGCAGGACCCGCGCGTCCTCGTGCCACAGTGACCGGCGTGGCCGCATGGTCAGCGACGTCACGTCGCGGTGACCGGCACCTTCGAGCGCCGCGGCGATCAGCGGCGCGAGGTAGCTGCCCGAGGTCCGCACACCCAGCACGAGCACCGGGCGGCTGCGGTCGGGCAGCCGTCTGGAGTACTCCTGCGCAAGGCGCACCATGTCCTCGGGTTGCTGGTCGAAGCTGCGGAAGCAGTTGGGCAGGCGCAGCACGTCGTCCCCGGCCCGCGGCGGATGCTCGGGAAGTTCTGCGCGCACCTGGCGTGCGATCACGAGCACGTGCCGGTGCGAGGCCGGGTGGTGCCGGCCGGTGACCACGGCGCGCGCCAACGCGTCGCGGACGGTCCTCATCGCGTCACGCCGCCGGGCGCTGGAGATCTCCGCGGACCGCAGGCTCCGCGCGTGCTCCACCGCATTCGCGAGGCCGCGCAACACCCGGCTGACGACTTGCGGCTGACCTTGTTCCGACAGGTACTTCGCGCCCCGGCGCAGCGACAGGGTGTCGCGCTCGAGCCCGTCCTCCATCACCTGCACCGCGCCCGCGGCGAGCAGGAAGGCGTCCAGGACGTCGCCCGAGACGAGCCGATCGATCAGCATGTCCACGAGCTCGCGCAGGCCGCACAGCAGGTCGCCGACGATCAGTTCATCGGTCCGGCCGGTCTTCACTCCGTTGCGGACGAGGTCGGTCATCGGACCACCGCCCGCCCAGCAGCCTGCGGACCCACGAGTGGCCGCGGTATCGGGTGCATCGGCCGGCCGGGCACATCGAGCACTCCGAACCTCGCCGGTAGTGCAGGTGCGCCCCCTTGGGGTGTGCGCAGAGACGGCAGGCGTCGCCGACGGCCCGCTTGGTGCTCCCGCTCGTTGTCACACACCGTCCCTGAGTCGTGCCGCTCCGGGGTGCCGGGGACGAGCCCTGGCCCGCGATCCACCGCCCCGTTCGTCATCGTGCCACCACCTCGGCAGCGACACGAGCGCCAGCGGCCGTGATCAGCAGGACCGACAGCACGCCGGACAGCCAGTCCAGTCTGCCGACGAGCGGAGGGTCCACCCCGTCCGCGCGTTCAGCGAGAACCGTGCGGACGCTCACGGCCGCCAGCAGTGCGATGGCGGCCACCACCACCGACCAGACCAGGACGTGCTTCATCATGTGCTCACTTTCATCGGGTGCCGGCCGCGGTGAACGAGTGCTCGTTCGCCAGCAGGACGCTGCCGTCCTGCTCGAACACCACGCGGTAGCTGCCGGAGGCGGTCAGCTGCCGCACGAGGGAGTTCGTCCAGCCGGGAGGCAGGTCGTCGAAGATCCGGCCGTAGTTCTCCTGCGAAGGAGTCACCAGCAGGTACGTGGGCGCGTGGTCCTTCACGCAGCGCAGTGCCTCCGCGAGCGCGGGACAGCCGACGCTGACCGACGTCAGCGACTCCTGCCGCACCTGCCCCACCTGAGCGGACAGCAGCGGCGTGTACTCGACCAGCACGTCGATCGACTGGCCGGCACCCGCGATCTGGTGCGCCTTCCCCGCTGCCATCAGATCCGCCCGGCTCATGCTCGTGTAGGCGTCGTTGCCGCCACGTGCGACGACGGTGGCCGAGGCGAGGGCGAGCAGGACCAGCCAGGCGCATGCCGCGGCCACGACGTGGTGCGAGTGGTTGCGCGCGCGACGGGAGGCCATCCGGTCGGCCGCCGCCCCCATCGCCACACCGCCGAGCAGGACCAGGCCCGGCAGGGCGAACAGGTAACAGCGGAAGAGGATCTCCCCGCCGTAGGGCTGGAGCACGATCATCGCGAACGGGATGAGCGAGAGCATGGCCAGCGACAGGTTCTTCACGCCCCGGTGGCGCAGCACGCACCACCCCGCCACCGCGAGCGCGAACACCGTCGCGGTGATCGAGGCGCGGACACCCAGGATCACCAAACGCCCGGTCTCGCCCACCACCCGGTCCGTCACCCCCTTGGCAGAGGAGCCGACGTCACCGAGCCCGTTGATGATGATGCTGAGCTGGCCGAGCCAGAAGTCCCGTGCTCCCAGCGCGAACCACACCACCGCGGCGGCCAGCACGAGCACCGGGAGCCACGGCGTCCACAAGCGGCCGACGATCAGCAGCGCGAACAGCAGGGCCGCCAGCAGGAACGGGGTCAGCTGGTGCGACGGCGCCAGTGCGAGTGCGATCAGCACGACCAGGGCCTGGGCGAGCAACCGGTCACGCGGTGGGTGAAGCGGCGGCAGGCGGCGGCTCGGATGCGCGGGAGACGGGTCCGCCAGGCCCGGTCGCACCAGGTAACGCACCACGAGCGCGAGTGCGGCGAGGAACAGCACGTACGTGACGGCCTGGGGTGAGAAGTAGTCCTGCTCGGTCCACTCGGCGAACACGAACAGCCAGGTGGCGAGCCAGCCCGCGCGCCCGTCGCCGAGGACGGTGGCGGCGAGCGCGCGCACGCCCAGCGTCGCCAGGGCGGCGATCACCACGGGCGTCCACCGCAGCAGTTCGGCGGGGTCGGGCGACCCCGAAGCCCGCTCCACGAAGGCGAACAACGAGAAGAACCCCGGCCAGGAGAACCGCGCGTCGTAGCCGATCAGCGCGTGTCCGTGCTGGGCGATGTAGTCGGTGAAGCCCTGGTGCAGCCAACTCACCGGCAGGCGAGCGATCTGCTGGCTGGCCGGCTGCAGACCGTAGACGCCCCCGACACCCAAGGCGGTGAGGGCGGCGAGCAGTCCAGGCCTCGGGGCCGTGCGGAGCAGCTCGACCGCCATCGCACCGACCAGCATCGGGTAGGAGGCCAGCAGAACCGGGGAGAGCTCCGGCGCGAGCCCGTAGCTCCCCATCTGCGTGGGCGGCACCTGGCGCAGGCCCGCGAACCACACGGCCGTGGCGGCCAGCGCGAGAACTGGAGTGATCACGGCCGAGACGTGACGAGGGCTGCGCCGCACGGGGCCAGGTGCCGCCACCACCGGATCGCGGCGAGCCACCGCGGACGCGGTCACCTCGTGCTCTCCTCGACGCTCTCCTCGATCCGGCGCACGAGATGGTGCACGAGCGGCACCACCGTCAGCGCGCACACCAGCAGCAACGCACCGACCGGGTGCCACTGACCGGTGGTGACCATGATCTGCGCGATGATGATCCCCACTGACCCGCCCACCGCCGCGGACACCGACCAGACCAGCGACGGGCTGTCCATCCGCAGGTAGTTCGCGATCGCCCATCCCGGCGCGAACAGGACGAAGAGCAACGTCAACAGCAGCCGGAAGCCTCCGCGCACGTCGAGGACCGCGCATGCCCCGGTGAGGACCGTCAGCACCAGGAGGGCCGTCGCGGTGATCCGCACCTGTCGTGATCGCACGCCGATCACCTCCTGCTGTTCCGGAACGAACGCCCGAGGGCCCGTGGTGCTTCGGCGACACCGCGCAACTGCTCGAAGACCAGTCGGCGAGGTGTTCGGCGCGAAGGAGCCCGATTCGGCTCACGCGAGGACAGCGTGCTGAGGAACCCGGCCGGTACGGCGGCCGCGATCTGCACGGCGTCGCCCGGCCGCCGCAGAACGTGTCGCAGGTACATGGCGGTGAGACCGGTGGCGTAGGCACGCAGTTTCGCGCGCAGGTCGGCCAACTCCGCCTCGTGCTCGTGCCACGCGACCGCGTCGGGCGCGTAGACGACCGTGCCACCGGAGCGCACCAGTCGCAGGAAGAGTTCGAGGTCCTCGGCGCCGCGGCACGGCGTGCCCGGTCCCAGCAACGGGTCGAACCCGTCGAGGCGGACCAGGGCGCTTCTCCGCCACAGCGCGCATCCCCCGGGGCCGAAGCGGCCCGGTCTGGTCCACGCCGTGCGGTCTTCGGGGCCCCACCGCTGCAGGACGACTCCCTGACCGAACCCCTTGAGCTGTTCGAACACCAGCTGTGCCGGAGTCTCCAGAGCGACCGGCAGCACGAGGCTGGTCGCGCAGTCGACGCGAGGGTCGGCCAGTTCCGCCACGAGGTTGTGCAACCACCAGTGGTCGACCTCGATGTCGTCGTCGACGAAGCCCACCAAGGCGCCGTTCGCCGTGCGCCACCCGAGGTTGCGAGCGCGGCTCACGCCGGGCACCGGCTCGATGAGCACGCGCACCCTCGCATCGTCCGCGGCGAGGGCTTGGAGCGCCCGCACGCTCGGCGTGGTCGGCCGGTTGTCGACGACGAGCACCTGCAGCCGCGGATATCCGGTGTCGAGCAACGACTTCACGCACTTCGCCACCGACTCACCCCGGTCGGCCGTGGGCACCACGATGCTGACCGGTGGCGTCCATGTGCCGGACCGGCCGGTGTCCGCACCCGAACGGTCCACGTCGGACAGGTCGACCACTCCGTGCACCACCGGGCGGCGCAGCACGTCACGGGTGCGCCTGCCGTCCCTGACGAGCACCTGCGCGGTCCGGTACGACTCGGGCACGACCACGTGCTCCGGGCCGCGGCGCACGTCCCACTCGAGCACCCGCACCGCCTCGCCCGGCGGGGCAGCGGGTGCGGCCGTCCGGCCGATCGCGTATCCCGCCGCAGCACAACCGACCGACAGGGCGATGGCCGCGGCTGCTCGGGGCTTCCGAGGCAACTCCCGCAGGACGGCGCCGGGCAGGACGCGCCGGACGTAGTCGCGTTCGGACTCCAGGGCATCGGCCTGACCGACCATCGACGAGATCAGCGCTTTGGAGCGGCCCTCGGCCCAGCTCCGGCGTGCCAGGTAGGCCCACGACGTGCGTTCGGGGGGAACGTGGTGGTCGACCGTCGCGGCCGGCTCGAACACGATCCGTCCGCCGTCGAAGGCGCGCCGCGCCCGGATGCACAGCTCGGTCTCCTCACAACCGAGCGGTGTCGTACCGACACGGCCCACCGTCTCGGCGAACCCGCCGACGCGGTCGAACACGGCGCGCCGGAAGGACATGTTGCAACCCATGAGGTTTCGCACGTCCGCGCGGTGCCGCGGCAGTCCGGTGTAGGAGCAGCCCACGACCCAGTCGAGCTCGCCGGGCAGGACGGCCGGGCGTCCACCCGACGCCCATCGCGGCCGCGCCGAGCCACCGACCGCGAGCACACGCGGATCGGCGTAGGGCTCGAGCAGCCGTTGCAGCCAGTCCTGCCCGGCGGTCGCGTCGTCGTCCAGGAACGCCACGACCTCGCCGTGCGAGGCCCGCAGGCCGGTGTTGCGTGCCGCCGACAGCCCTCGCACGCCACGGTTGCGCAACACCTCGACGCCGGTGAACACCCTTTCCAGGCGCTCGGCCAGCACCGGTTCGTGGTCGACGACCACCACGACCTGGTCCGGGCGCACTGTCTGGACCAGGACGGATTCGACGGCGCGCAGCAGCTCACGCCATCTCCGCTGGGTGTAGGCGCACACCACCACGGTGACACTGGAGGTGACCGTCACGTGGCACCCGCGCTCGTCAGGCCTTCTTCGTCACCGGGGCTCTCGACCGGCAACCGGGACATCAGCGGCAACGCCGTCGCGACGGTGGCACCCGTCTTCCACACCGGAATCCTGGTGCGCCGGGAAGTGGCCCGCCGACGCTCGGCGAGGATCGTGCGCAGCACCCTCATCCCGTCGGAGACGGCGTTCAGATGGCTGTCGCCGTACCTGCGCAGCCGTTCCACGCTGGGGACCTCGGTGATGCGCAAGCCGGCCGCCGCCGCGCGGCAGTTGATGAGCGTCTCGACCTCGAAGCCGTCGCCCCAGACCATCTCCCCCGCGGGCACGGGCAGGTGCAGCGCGGGGAGGCCGAGTTGTGGGACCACGTCGCGCCAGAAGGCGTTGTAGCCGTAGCAGAGATCGGTGAAGTGGGTGTCGAACAGGACGTTGGTGAGACCGTTCAGCAGCGCGTTGCCCAAGTGCCGCAATGCGGTGATGTCCTCGCTGCCGCCGTCGCGGCAGAACCGCGTGCCCTTGGCGAAGTCGGCACCGTCCACCAGCACCTCGACGAATCGGGCGATCTCAGCGGGGTCGGCCGATCCGTCGGCGTCCAGCATGACGATCACGTCACCGGTGGCCTCCGCGAAGCCGCAGGCGAGCGCGTTGCCCTTGCCGATGCGGGTCTGGTCGAGTGTCCGGATGTCCGGTCTGGCCCGTCTTGCGACGGCGACGGTGTCGTCGACGGAGTGTCCGTCGACCAAGATCACCTCGTGCAGGTACGGCAGTTCACCCAGCACGAACTCGAGGTTGCGCGCCTCGTTGCGGGCGGGGATCACGACCGACACCGAGGGATTCCGGGTGCGCCTCATGGGCATCGCACTCCTCGGCTTGCGGATGGCGGTGGCAGTGGCGGGAGATCCGCACCCGGCCAAGCTTTCCGCGAGAACGATCCCCAGGTCATCAACAGAATTGTGGAAATCGTCAGGCAAGCAAACACCTGCAGTGTTCAACGCGGTACTCAGATGAACCGTTTTCACCACGTAACCGCACGTCAACATGCTCCCGATGACTACACGGCACTGATCGCACACACCGTGACACCAATTTTCAAGACCAGGTCAAGCGAGTTGAAAAAATAGCCATGACAGTAACGAAAGAATGATTCTTCCGGATGTTCCAAATGGATCCCGTGCTCGTGCGCGGGCGCAGCCAGGCCGACAAGGGCGGAGCCACCGGCCCGGACGCCCCGCTGTGCGGGCGCAGACGCACGACCAGTGTGGAGGCCGCCCATGGCTGGATTCCCGTACCCCGGTCCGTCGCCCCGCGTCGACGCCGCGACGAACGCTGTCCTGGTGGTCGGTGCCGCGTGCGCCGTGACCACTCTGTTCGCCGCGTCGCTCGGCCACGGCTTCGGGCCGGGCCACGCGTACCTGCTCCTGATGCTCACAGCGGCAGGCGTGACCGTCGGCACCGCCGTCGTCGCGGAGTTCACCGTACGACTCGCCGACGACCTCGTTCTGGCCAGAATCGGCGCGGCCGCAGGCGTCTACGGCCTCTCCGTGATCCCCGTGGACGCGCTGTCCCCACCGCCCGGCGGGGCGTTGACGCTGCACGCCGCGAGCGGGGTGGACGCAGGAGGCGTGATGGCCCTGCTCGCCCTCGCCGTCATGGCGTGCGTGCGTGACCGCGCCGGGACGCGGCGCACGTCACGGGTGTGGCCCGCAACGCTGCTCGTGCTGGCCTTGCTGGCCGTGACGACGCTGGTGCTGGTGAGCACGAGCGCGCTCACCGGCATCGTCGTCGACCGCCTCGATCACGGCGTGCTCGCGACTGACTGGGCGGCCGCGGCCGCGGTGCTGGTGACGACAGGCCTGCTGACCCGCCGCCCCCTCGTGTGGCAGACCGGCTGCGGTATCGCGCTGATCGCGTTGGCGCACACGGCCTTCCACGAGATCCCCGCCTCGTCGCGAGAACTGATGTTCGCCGCCCTGCAGTTGCTGGGCGCCGTGGTGGTGCTGGGCGCCGTCGTGGCACGGGCACGCACCGCGCTGGTTCAGCACCGGATCCAGCTCGTCGCCGACGAATGCCGACTGCGGGCCACCGAGTCGGCCGTGCAGAGCGCGGCCGAGCGCGAACACGAGATCCGCAACGGGCTCGCGGGCGTCGCCAGCGCCGCATCGCTGCTGGCGGCGGGCACACCGGGCGTGGAGCAGGTCGACAGGGCCGAACTCGCCGCGGCGTTGCAGGCCGAGCTGCTGCGCATGCACATGCTGCTCGACGGTGCGCAGGCCGGCGCGGAGCCTTCCGAGAGCCTGCTCGAACCGGTGCTGCGGCGTCTGATCGTGCTGCGCCGCGCCGCGGGCGCACAGGTCGACCTGACGGTCGAGCCCGGCCTGCGCATCCCCGCGCCCGCCCTGGTGCTCGCGCAGGTGATGACGAACCTGCTCGCCAACTGCGATCGGCACGCGCCGGGCGCGCCCGTGCACGTCAGCGCGCGGCAGCGGGGCGACGTCGTCCGGCTCGTGGTGCGCGACGAGGGCCCTGGCATCCCACCCGGCGCCGAGCTCACCGTGCTCGAGCGCGGCGTGCACGACCCGGCCGGTGCGGGGAGCGGGCTCGGTCTGCACGTGTGTGCCGCGCTCGCAGAGGAGCACGGGGGTGATCTGCGGCTGGTGCCGCGCTCCGGTGATCGGCCGGGCTGCACCGTGGTGCTCGAGCTGCCCGCGAGGAAGTGAGCGGATGTCGCGAGCCACCGTGCTGATCGTGGACGATCACGACCTGATCGGGTTGTCGCTGCAAGTGCTGCTGCGCTCGCACGGCGTGGAGACCGCCCGGTGCGGGGTGGACGAGAAGTCGGTGCTGCAGACGGCGTACGAGCGCGACCCGGGGCTCGCGCTGGTCGACCTCGACCTCGGTCCGCGTCCCGACGGTGAGCGGTACCGGGGAGCGGAGCTGATCCCCGGACTCCGCAACGCCGGTTGGCCGGTGCTCGTGTTCACCGGAACCGCGGACGGGCACCGGGCCGCGCTCTCGGACGCGATCGCAGCCGGCGCACTGGGGTGGTTGTCCAAGTCGCTGCCGGCGCAGGAGGTGGTGCACGAGATCCTCGCGGCGATGAACGGCAAGACCATGATGAGTGCCGACGAGCGCTACGAGCTGATGGAGGAGCGTCGCGGGGCACAGCTGCGCGACCACGCGACGCGAGAGCTGCTCGACCGGCTCACCGCACGTGAACAACTCGTGCTCGATCGCCTGATCGCGGGCAGGCGCGCCTCCGCGATAGCGCGGGAGTTCTCGGTGTCGATGAGCACCGTGCGCACTCAGATCCACGCGATTCTCGCCAAGCTGAACGTGCGGTCGCAGTTGGAGGCGGTGGCGCTGGTGCGCGCCCTGCGCACAAATCACCGGGACGGTCGAAGGCCGTGACGGCCGGGGCTCGTGGGAGAACGCAGGACTGCGATCAGGTCCGGTCCGGAACGCTGACGCCGTACGGCGGCAGCACCTCGTCGGTTCCGGGCGGCGTTTTCCCGCGATCGGTCAGGTTGACCCACATCGTGCCACCGGATGAGACGAAGCCCAGCAGGCCGTTCTCCCGCGTGATGCGCACATTGTGCTGTCCCAGCACGCGACACAACCACGCCCACGGTGCGGCGAGCGATGTCGGCTGCACCGCACCGGCGTCCGGAGACGTCCACAACGCCGAGTACCGGAAGTCCTCGCTCGCCTGCGGCTGCCAGAGCAGCATGCGCGCGGCGCCTCCTTCGGCCATCCGCGCCACCGCGTCGAGCGTGACGGCCGTCTGCCGCGCACCGCCCGCCGACTGCTCCGTGCCTCTGTCGGGGTAGAACTCCGCCCACCACACCGGCAGGCCGGTCTCCGCGGCGACCCAGCGGGTGACCGCCGTGAACATCGCGGTCGCGGTGAACGGGTCGGTCGTCAGCCCGCGGTCCTTCGTGGCGGTGGACCCGTCCACCACGACGAAGTCCGCACCGTGCTTGTGCCCGTTCCAGTAGGTGATCACGTCGGTGGTGCGTCCGTCCACCATGCCCCACGGCCCCGTCAAGGGGGAGCGCTTGACATTGCCGGCCATGCCCGACCAGGTGTCCATGACGACGTACGGGCCACCGATCTTGGCGTCCGGCCGCACCGCCTTCACCGCGTCGTGGACGGCGTTGTAGAGGTCGGTGTAGGCGGCCGCGTCCCACCGCTGCCGGTCCTCGTCCCAGAAACCCTTGAGCTCGCTCCACACCTGGAAGTAGCGCACCTTCGGATACCGCTGCGCCACCGCGGCCGCGAGATCGGCGAAGTCGCCGAAGTGATCACGTGACGGTGCGGCGTTGATGCGGCTCCAGTCGGTCTTCCCGCGCTCGCCCCCCTTCATCCAGTCCGGTGCCCCGGCGAGGGTGATCACGGGCGTGCCCTGCGTGCGCTCGATGAGCGCCATCCGCCTGTCCAGAGAGGACCAGTTGTAGTCGCCGGGCGACGGTTCGGGGTTGTCCGCCCCCCACCCCATGATGTTCTGGTTCTGCACCTGCGGTGCCGCCGAGAGCACCTTCTCCCCCGATGCCACCCTGGACGGCGGGTTCCACGGATCGAGGCTGAACTGCGTGTGCGTCACGCCCAGGACCGGGATGGTCACCGGATCCTCGGCGGATCTGGCCGAGTTGCAGGACACCAGCAGCACCACGGCGAGCAGGGCGGCCACCGCGGCACGAATTCGCCGGCGGGTCACGGGAGGAACCAGGCCTGCATGCGGGGTTCGCCGTGGCGCAGTGCGTCGGAGAGAGATCGTCCGACCAGTCCCCTGGCGCTCACCGCGGTGAGGACCTCCGAGACGAGCGCTCCGCGGTCGAACCGCGGCGGTGGACCGTCGTCCGCGCCCTCCTCCGCACCTGCGAAACCGTCGTGCGCCAACAGGACGGAGCCCGGTCCGGCACCGCGCACGGCGAGATCGGCGAGCCGGTGCACCGGTGCGTCGATCCAGTCCCCCGCCACCGCGGTCCACAGCACGGATTCCATGCCCTCCCGTCTGATCGCACTCCACACGCGCGGCGACTGCGCGCCGTAAGGCGGCCGGAACCACCGGATCGGTTGTTGCACCAGGTCTTCCAGTCGTCGCTTGCCCTCGGCGAGACTGCGAACGCGTTCGGTGTGCGGAATCCTGGTGAGCCTGCGGTGGTCCACGCCGTGCAACGCGATCTCATGCCCGGCCGCGATCGTCTCGGCGAGCAGGGTCCGGTGGCGCTCGGCCCGTCCCACCAGGACGAAGAAGGTCGCGGTGGCCCGGCGCTGCGCGAGCGCGGCGAGCACCCGCTCGGTCGCCCCCGGTTCAGGCCCGTCGTCCAGCGTCAGCACGAAATGCGGTGCCGTGGTGCGCACGCCCACCACGGACCCGACCCTCGCGGTGAACGGGAGAACGGGATCCACCAGGAAGCGCCGGACGGGTGACCTGACCCCGATCCGGTTCAGTTCCTCAGCAGTGCGAGTTGGTTCTTCGGCCACGGATCGACCTCGTCTCCGCCGCAACACCGGCCAATCTTCAGACTACGTATCCCCCGGCACCGGCAACAGCACGCGTAGCGTGAACCCGTGACGGAGCGAAGCAGCGCCCTACATCGATGAACTCTCCGGCGAGGGCGCGTCGTTCACCGACTCGCACGCGCTCCTGCATCCCAGCCTGCCCAACCGGTTCGACGGTGAACGCCGGCGCCTACGACGAGTTCGTCGATCACCACCGGGTGTTGCGCACGATCGGGGACATGCGCTCCTCGCCTCACACCGGTCGGAGCGCCGACGCGAAACCGGTCACCGACGTGTGGAACACCGGCTGAACTACTCGCTGAGCCACGTGATCTGCCGAATCTTGTTCATCGCGTCGAGCGCGGCCACCTTGTACGACTCGGCCAGCGTCGGATAGTTGAACACGGCGTCGACGAGGTAGTCGACGGTCCCGCCGCACCCCATCACCGCCTGTCCGATGTGGACGAGTTCGGTCGCGCCGGTGCCGAAGACGTGGACTCCCAGCAGCGACCGGTCCTCCGGCGAGACCAGGAGCTTCAGCATGCCGTAGGAGTCACCGATGATCTGCCCTCTCGCGAGTTCGCGGTAGCGGGAGATGCCGACCTCGAACGGGATCCGTGCCGCGGTCAGCGCGTCCTCGGTGCGGCCGATGAAGCTGATCTCCGGGATGGTGTAGATGCCGATGGGCTGGAGGTCGTTCATGGCGTGCACCGGCTCACCGCAGGCGTGGTAGGCGGCGAGCCTGCCCTGCTCCATCGACGTGGCGGCCAGGGCGGGGAACCCGACGACGTCGCCGACGGCGTAGATGTGCGGCACGATCGTGCGGAAGTGCTCGTCGACCGGGATCCGGCCGCGCCCGTCGGCCTCGATGCCCGCGCGCTCCAGGCCCAGCCCGTCGGTCATGCCCTGCCTGCCCGCGGAGTACATGACCGTCTCGGCCGGGATCTTCTTGCCGCTCTCCAGCACCGCGATGGCGCCGCGCGGGTGCCGTTCGACGGCGGCGACGGACTCGCCGAAGCGGAACGTGACCGCGAGGTCGCGCAACTGGTACTTGAGCGCTTCGACGACTTCGAGGTCGCAGAACTCCAGCATCCGCTCGCGCCGCTCGACGACGGTGACCTTGGTGCCGAGCGCGGCGAACATCGACGCGTACTCGATGCCGATCACGCCGGCCCCCACGACCACCATGGACCGCGGGACCTCGTCCAAGCTGACTATGCCGTCGGAGTCGATGATCGTCTTGTCGTCGAAGTCGACGGTGTCCGGCCGCGCCGGCCGACTCCCGGTCGCCACCACGATCTTGTCCGCGGTGACCTTGGTCGCCTGGCCGGTGGCGTCGGAGACCTCGACGGTGTGCTCGTCGAGGAAGTGGCCGAGGCCGGGCAGCAGCGAGACGCGGTTGCGTGAGAGCTGACTGCGGACCACGTCGATCTCGCGGCCGACGACGTGCCGGGTGCGCGCGGCCAGGTCGCCGACGGTGATGTCCTGCTTGACCCGGTAGCTCTGGCCGTACATCTCACGCTGGTTGAGGCCGGTCAGGTACAGCACGGCCTCGCGAAGCGTCTTCGACGGGATGGTGCCGGTGTTGATGCACACCCCGCCGATCATGTCGTGCCGCTCGACCACGCCGGAGCGGCGACCGAGCTTGGCCGCGGCTATGGCCGCCTTCTGCCCACCGGGCCCCGACCCGAGCACGAGCACGTCGAAGTCGTACATCTGCTCAGTGTGCAGGTGCTGAGGTCACAAAGCACCCGCATCCGGCCAGAGCCGCAACCTCACCCGTCCCACGAGCGAAGAGATCGGGACGGCGCCGAAGTCCCGGGAGTCCACCGAGTTCCCGCGGTTGTCGCCGAGCAGGAACACCCTGCGGTCGGGCACCCGCAGAGGTCCGAAGTAGACCCCGTCGACCGTCTTCTGGTCGTAGAACGTCTCCTCGACCGGCACGCCGTCCTCCACACCCACCTCGTCGCCGCCCACGGCGACCACGCGCTTGAGCAACAGGCCGCCGCCGGTGGGATCGTGCGCCACCACCAGCTCACGGCGCTGGGGCTGCGCGCCGGAGTAGGCCAGTTCGTCCAGCAGGACGTGGTAGCCGGGGACCAGCGTCGGGGACATGCTCTCCGAGGGCACTCG
>DASYMV010000374.1:0-12048 GCA_036008865.1 Pseudonocardiaceae bacterium
ATCGGTCTGCTTGAACTTCGCGTGCTCGGCACTCGCGATGGTGAGGTCGCAGGTCACGTGGAGGCTGTGCCCGCCGCCCGCGGCCCAGCCGGGGACCACGGCGATGACGACCTTGGGCATGAACCGGATCAACCGCTGGCACTCGAGGATGTGCAGCCTGCCCGCACGTGCCGGGTCCACCGTCTCGGCCGTGTCGCCGGACGCGTACTGGTAGCCGCTGCGGCCGCGGATGCGCTGGTCGCCGCCTGAGCAGAACGCCCAGCCGCCGTCACGGGGAGACGGTCCGTTGCCCGTCAGCAGCACGCACCCGACGTCCGAGGACATGCGCGCGTGGTCGAGCGCGCGGTACAGCTCGTCGACGGTGTGCGGGCGGAACGCGTTGCGCACCTCGGGCCGGTTGAACGCGATGCGCACCGTGCCCTGGGAGACGGCGCGGTGGTAGGTGATGTCGGTGAAGTCGAAACCCTCTACCACCCGCCACGCAGACGGGTCGAACAGCTCGGAAACTTCCTGATCTGCCACGCAAGCGACAATAGGCGTCGTGAATCCGTCCACCGCACAGGCCAGGGTGCTCGTCGACGAGCTGATCCGCAACGACGTCCGGCATGTCGTGCTCAGCCCTGGCTCGCGCAACGCGCCGCTGTCGTTCGCGCTGCACGACGCCGCGGTCGCCGGCCGCTTGACGTTGCACGTGCGGATCGACGAGCGCAGCGCCGGATTCCTCGCACTCGGGCTCGCCAAGGGCAGTGGTGGTGTGACGGCGGTGGCGTGCACGTCCGGCACCGCCGTGGCGAATCTGCACCCCGCGGTCCTCGAAGCACACCACGCGCGCGTTCCGCTGCTCGTGCTCACCGCCGACCGCCCGGTCGAGCTGCACCGCACGGGGGCGAGCCAGACCGTCGATCAGCACGGGATCTTCGGTGCCGCCGCCGACGTGCTGCACTTCCCGGTGGCCGAGCGCCGCACCCGCCAGAACGCGATGTGGCGGTCACTGGCGTGCCGCGCCGTGACCACCGCGCGGACCGGGCAGCCCGTGCAGGTCAACCTCCCGATGCGCGAGCCGCTGGTGCCCGACGACGCGCCGGACTGGCCGGAGGCGCTGGACGGCCGGGCCGACGGCGAGCCGTGGACCCGTGTCGAAACGGCGACGTCACAGGCGCGCGGCGGCAGCGGACACCTCGGTCCGCGCACCCTCGTGGTCGCAGGTGACGACCGCTCGGCCGGGGGGCGTGCGGTCGCCGATGTCGCACGACGGGCCGGGTGGCCGGTCATCGCGGAGCCGACAGCCCGTGTGGAGGCGCTGAGCCACGGTTCGCTGCTCGTCAACTCGGGCGATCTCCCGCAGGCGCTGCGGCCCGATGCGGTCGTCGTCGTCGGACGGGCGACGCTCTCGCGAGGGGTGCAGAGGCTCCTCCGGGACACGCCGGTCGTTCACGTCGTCGGCGAGGATGCCGACTGGTTCGATCCCCAGTTCACCGCCTCCCACTCTTCGGCAGCCCTCGCCGGCGACGTGGACCAGGTCGACGACACGTGGCTCGCCGAGTGGCAGCGTGCGAACAAGGCCGCCGCCGTCGCGGTCGACGAGATGCTCGGCAGGCACGCGTGGCCGACCGGACTGCACGTGGCACGTGAGGTCGTGGAGTCGCTGCCCTCCGGCGCTGCGCTGTTCCTCGGCTCCTCCAACCCCGTCCGTGACGTGGACTTCGCCGCCGAGCCGCGGACGGACCTGGTCGTCCACGCCAATCGCGGCGTGGCCGGCATCGACGGTTCCGTGTCCACGGCGGTCGGCGTCGCACTCACGGCCGGCCCCGGCTACGCGCTGATGGGCGACCTGACCTTCTTGCACGACGCGGGCGGCCTGCTGATCGGTCCGGGGGAACAGCGCCCCGACCTCGCGATCGTGGTGCTGAACGACGACGGCGGCGGCATCTTCTCCCTGCTCGAACAGGGCGCGCCCGAGCACGCGGCGAGCTTCGAACGGGTCTTCGGGACCCCGCACGGCGCCGCCCTCGCCGCACTCTGCGCGGGCTTCGGAGTCCGGCACGTCCTGGCGCGCAGCGCCGACGAGTTGCGCGCCGCGCTCGCCCCCGCGCCAGGGATCCGGGTGATCGAAGTCCGCACCGACCGGGCCGCATTGCGCGACCTCCACGCCGAGTTGAAGGCGTCGGTCGCGGCAGTCGCATTGGGTTAGATCACCCCCGCTCCGTCCGTGGAAACCTCCGGACGGAGGTACTCCTTTCGTGTCTGAATGGCTACTTTCTGCCCTGATATCCGCCCATCAGGGAGGAAAACGGGGCAATGTCGATCAGATCAAAGGCCGTGGTCGCGGCGGCAACCACCTGCGCGATCGCGCTGCTCGCCGGACCGGCGAGCGCAGCACCAGCACCGGGGGCACCGGGCATTGGTGACCCTTACTACCCGAATGCCGGAAATGGCGGCTACGACGTATCGCACTACGACATCCGTCTGAACTACCAACCGGCGACCGATCTGCTCTCCGGTTCGACGACGATTTCGGCGAAGGCCACTCAGGACCTCTCGAAGTTCAACCTGGACTTCCTGCTGAAGGTGAGCTCGGTCCGGGTCAACAACAAGGTCGCCGGCTTCACCCAGCAGGGCGGCGAACTCGTGATCGACCCGAAGGGTGCCCTGCACAAGGGCAGTGACCTCACCGTCGTCGTCACCTACTCAGACACCCCCTCGAAGGTGCAGGGACCGGGCGGCTTCACCGCCTGGAAGCGCACGGCGACCGGCGCACTCGCCATCGACGAGCCGGACATCGCGCCGTGGTGGTACCCGAGCAACAACCATCCGACCGACAAGGCGACCTTCGACGTGTCGGTGGCGGTGCCGGACGGCACCGAGGTGGTCTCGAACGGTCTGTTCAAGGGCACCACGAAGCAGATCAACGGCTGGACCAGGTGGAACTGGCGCAGCCTCAAGCCGCAGAACACCTACGCGACCTACGTCGTGATCGGCCAGTTCGAGGTGCGGAACTCGACCACGCCGAGCGGCCAGCCCTACATCACCGCCTACGCCGAAGGCCTCGGTGAGTACGAGGGCGCGGCCAAGGCCAGCGTCGAGCGCACCGCGGAGATCATCGAGTTCGAGGAGAACTACTTCGGTCCGTACCCGTTCGAAGCGCAGGGCGGCGTGGTGACGCCGGGCGTCGGGTTCGCGCTGGAGAACCAGACCCGCCCGGTCTACGACCAGGCCTTCTGGCGCCGCGGGCTGAACACCTACGTGGTCGCGCACGAGAACGCCCACCAGTGGTTCGGCGATTCCGTGTCGGTCCACGGCTGGAAGGACATCTGGCTGAACGAGGGCTTCGCGAGCTACGCCGAGTGGCTGTGGTCCGAGCACATGGGTGAGGGCACGGCGCAGGAGAACTCCGACTTCGTCTACGCGTCCTACCCCGCCGACGACCCGTTCTGGCAGGTGCTGCCCGGCGATCCCGGTCCGGCCAACCAGTTCGACAACGCCGTGTACGACCGCGGCGCGCTGACGCTGCACGCGCTGCGCACGACCGTGGGCGACGACGCGTTCTTCAAGATCCTCAAGACCTGGGTGCAGCAGCACGAGTACAGCGACGGCAGCATCGAGCAGTTCATCGGCCTGTCCGAGAAGATCTCGGGCAAGCCGCTGCACGAGCTGTTCCAGACGTGGCTGTTCACCAAGGGCAAGCCGGCCGCCGCACCGGGTGCGGCCGCGGTGCGGACTCTCACCGCGCCGGCGGAGCCCAAGTCCTTCCGGACGATCCGCGAGACCCATCAGATGCTCGCCCGCGAGCACTGATCGTGTGTCGAGGCCGCCTTTGCCGCACCCATTGCGGCGAAGGCGGCCTCGACGACGTCTACAGGCCTTCGAGCGCTTGCCGCACGGGCAGCATCTTGGCGTGCGCCTCACGCACCTCGGTGTCCGGATCGGAGTCGGCCACGAGGCCGCAGCCGGCGAACAGGCGCGCGGTGTTGCCGTCGACCTGAGCGCATCGCAGTGCGACACCCAGCTCGCCGTCACCGTTGCAGTCGATCCAGCCGACCGGGCCCGCGTAGCGGCCGCGGTCCATGCCTTCCAGGTCGCTGATCAGCGACATCGCGGTCGAGCGCGGCGTTCCACCCACCGCTGCGGTGGGGTGCACGGCTTCGCCCAGGCGCAGCAGCGACGGTTCCGACCGCAGCGTGCCGATCACGTCGCTGGACAGGTGCGAGACGTTGGGCAGCCGCAGCACCGACGGGCCGTCGACCGACATGGTCGTGCAGAACGGCCGCAGCGTGTCCGCGAGCGACGTGACCGCGTACTTGTGCTCCTCGAGGTCTTTCGACGACCCGAGAAGGGCCGCGGCGAGCTCGTCGTCGCTCATGCCGTCGTGCGGCCAGGTCGTGCCCGCCAGCACCCGCGAGTCGACCACTGGCCCGGTGCGGCGCAGCAGCAGTTCGGGGGTCGCACCGATCAACCCGTCGACGGCGTAGACCCAGCACTCCGGATAGCGCCTCGCGAGCCCGTTGAGGACGAACCTGTGGTCGAGCACGACGTCGCCGACGGCCAGCAAGTCGTGTGCCAGGACGACCTTGTCCAGCTCGCCGGTGCGCATCCGCGCCACCGCGGCGCTGACCGCCTCGCGGTAGCCGGTCACGGGCAGTTGGCCATCGGAGTAGCGCACCGTGGACGGCTTGCGCACCGGCTCGACGACGGGCCGGGGCCGGGCACCGCCGATCGTGGTCACCCAGCTGTGCCCGTTGCGCTTGCCGACCACGACCTCGGGCACGATCAGCACCGAGTGGCCGGGCTCGTCGGCGAAGGCCATGCTCACGAAGGCGACCGCGCCGCTGCCCGGCACATCGATCTCGGCGTCGGCCTCCAGCCCTGCGCAGAAGTCCTGCCACCACCGGTCCGCCTCGGCGAACCGGTCAGGCCCGCTGACTTCGAAGCGTGCGGCCTCACCCCATCCGACCAGGCCGGATCCGTCTCGTACCCACGCCAGCGCGTGCTGAGGGCGGGGTAGCGCGCCCAGCAGGTCACGGGCGCGGCCGAGCGCGGTGTGGACCCGCAGCCGCTGTCGAGCCTTCGAGGCAGGTGCTGATGTCACCCTTCGAGGGTATGGACCTGAAGCTGAGATTGATCCCTGACCCAGCTCTAGACTCCTCAGTTGTGGTGGACGACGCAGTGATGACCAGCCGGCGAACGATGCTCGGCACGCGCGTTCGTCTCGTGATCGGCAGGGCGTTGCCGGTGGTCGGTGCCGTGGTGACGCTGGTCGGAGTCCTGCTGGTGATCGCGTGCTGGCGTGACGACGCGGCCGTCGAGAGGCACATGGGCAGGGCGAACGCGGAGGTCGTCTCCGTCGCCTTCAACCGGACCGTGGTGCGCTTCGGCACACCGGACGGGAAGGTCTACATCCCGTCGCAGGGCGTGCTCTACCCCGAAGGGCTCGAACCGGGCCAGGTCGTGCGGGTGGAGTACGACAACTCGAATCCCGAGATCACCAGAGTGGCAGGCCGGACGGTGTCGCTCGCGTTCCTGCCGGTCAGCACCTTCCTGCTGGCCGTGTGGGCGGTGCTCCTCCCGCTCATCTGGTGGCTGCGGCGCCCGCGCGAACGGCGGTTGTGACACTAGTTCTGCTGATCGCCCGCAAGGCGTAACATCGGTCACGTCACAGCGGCCGATGGAGGTGGGCATGTCGGACGAGCTGGAACTGCAGTTCGAGCGCACGATCGAGTCCGAGTCCCGCATCGAGCCGAGGGACTGGATGCCCGAGGGCTACCGCAAGACGCTGATCAGGCAGATCGCGCAGCACGCGCACTCCGAGATCATCGGGATGCAGCCCGAGGGGAACTGGATCACCCGCGCGCCGTCGCTGCGCCGCAAGGCGATCCTGCTGGCCAAGGTCCAGGACGAGGCGGGCCACGGTCTGTACCTCTACGCGGCGACGGAGACGCTGGGAGCCGACCGCGAGGACCTCGCGGAAAAGCTGATCAACGGTCGCCAGAAGTACTCGTCGATCTTCAACTACCCGACGCTGAGCTTCGCGGACATGGGCGTGATCGGCTGGCTCGTCGACGGCGCCGCGATCTGCAACCAGGTTCCGCTCTGCCGCACCTCCTACGGCCCCTACGCGCGGGCGATGATCCGCATCTGCAAGGAGGAGTCCTTCCACCAGCGGCAGGGCTACGAGTTGCTGATGACGATGATGCGCGGCACCGACGCGCAGCGGGAGATGGTGCAGGACGCGGTCAACCGCTGGTGGTGGCCGTCGCTGATGATGTTCGGTCCACCGGACTCGGAGAGCTCCAACACCGAGCAGTCGATGGCGTGGCGCATCAAGCGCAACACCAACGACGAGCTCCGGCAGAAGTTCGTCGACATGTCGATGCCGCAGGCGGAGAAGCTCGGCGTCACGTTCCCGGACCCCGAGCTGAAGTGGAACGCCGACCGCGGGCACTACGACTTCGGCCGGCCGGACTGGGACGAGTTCTGGCAGGTCGTCGGTGGCCACGGCCCGTGCAACTCCCAGCGCATCGGCCACCGGCGCAAGGCGCACGAAGACGGCGAGTGGGTGCGCGAAGCCGCGGCGGCGCACGCCGCGAAGCACATGCAGAGGGGTGTGGCATGAGTTCGGCCTGGCCGCTGTGGGAGGTGTTCGTGCGCGGCAAGCGCGGGCTGAACCACGTTCACGTGGGCTCGCTGCACGCGCCGGACGCCGAGATGGCACTGCGCAACGCGCGCGACGTCTACACGCGCCGCAACGAGGGCGTGTCCATCTGGGTCGTGCCCGCCGAGGCGATCACCGCGTCGAGCCCGGACGAGAAGGACCCGTTCTTCGCCCCCAGTGGCGACAAGGTCTACCGGCACCCCACGTTCTACGCGATTCCAGAGGACGTGCCGCACCTGTGAGCTTCGACAACCCGTACGAATCCCTCACCGAGGAGGGCCACGAGGACGCCCACTGGGCGTTCGGCACGGGCTTCCACGAGCCACTGGCCGGTGTGGACCGGGAGGTCCCGTCCACCGCGGACCGGACAGAGCTCTTCGCGTACTGCCTCATGCTCGGCGACGACTCGCTGGTCCTGTCCCAGCGGCTGGCCGCGTGGTGCTCGCGCGCGCCCGAGCTGGAAGAGGACATCGCGCTGGCGAACATCGCGCTCGACCTGCTCGGCCAGGCCAGGCTGTTCCTGACCCGAGCGGGCGAGGTGGAGGGCCGCGACCGCGACGAGGACGCACTGGCCTACCTGCGGTCGGAGCACGAGTTCCGCAACGTGCATCTCGCCGAGATCGATTGCGGTCCCGGTCCCGGCGGCGACTTCGCGGCGACGATCGCCCGGTTGCTGGTGTTCTCCACCTGGAAGCTCGCGGCGTTCTCGCGCCTGCGCGCCAGTGCCGATCCGGTCATCGCGGCCATCGCCGCGAAGGGTCTGAAGGAACTGGCCTATCACCGCGACCACGCGGCGCAGTGGACCGTGCGGCTGGGCGACGGCACCGAGGAATCGCACCGCCGGATGCAGGCCGGTGTCGAGCGCGTCTGGCCGTTCGTCGACGAGTTGTTCGTCGCGCACCCGGTGGAGTCCCGGCTCGCAGGCGTGGCCGTCGACCCGGCCGAGCTGCGCTCCGAAGTGGACGGTGTGCTCGACGCGGTGTTCGCGCCGGCCGGACTCGTCAGGCCGGAGCCGATCCCGCTGGCGGCCGTGGCGGGACGTGCCGGCCGCGACGGCGTGCACACCGAGGCGATGGGCTTCCTGCTCGCGGAGATGCAGCACCTGCACCGGTCGCTGCCGGGAGCGGTGTGGTGAGCACCGCCAGGCAGATCGCCGAGCAGGTCCGGGACCCGGAACTACCGGTGCTCACGCTGGCCGACCTCGGTGTGCTGCGGGAGGTGTCGGTGCAGGACGGTCGGGTGCTGGTGACCGTCACGCCGACGTACTCCGGCTGCCCCGCGATCGAGGAGATGGGCGCGGACCTTCGCCGCGCGTTGACCTCCGCCGGTTACGCCGAGGTCGAGGTGCGCACGTCGCTGCACCCGGCGTGGACCACGGACTGGATGACCGACGAAGGGCGCCGCAAGCTCGCCGACGCCGGCATCGCCCCGCCGCAGCGGCTCGGTCCTCGAGCCGCCGGTCCGATTCCGTTGAACCTCACGCCTCCGTCACGGCGCGTGCCCTGTCCGCGTTGCGGTTCCCCGCGCACCACAGAGTTGTCCCGCTTCGGCTCCACCGCCTGCAAGGCGCTGCGGCGTTGCGAGGACTGCGCGGAGCCCTTCGAGCACATCAAGGAGATCTAGTGGCGGCTCCGGCTGTGACGCGTCGTCGTGCGAGCTTCCACACCCTGACCGTGGCGAAGGTCGACCGGCTGTGCGAGGACGCGGTGGCGGTCACGTTCGACGTGCCACCGGAGCTGGCCGAGCAGTTCGCGTTCCGCGCCGGGCAGTACCTGACGCTCCGCCGTGATGTCGGCGAGCGCGAGGAGCGCCGGTCGTACTCGATCTGCGCTCCGGCCGGGAGTGCGCCGCGCATCGGCGTCCGGCGCGTCGACGGAGGGTTGTTCTCCTGTCACCTCGTCGACGAGGTTCGCCCCGGTGACGTGCTCGAAGTGCTGCCACCGCTCGGGAACTTCTCGCCGTCCACCGGCTCGCACCACGGGTTCGTGGTCGCCGGATCCGGCATCACGCCCGCGTTGTCCATCGCGGCAACGGTTCTGGCGGCGGGCGCGCGCGTCACGCTCCTCTACGGCAACCGCCGCAGCGACACCGTGATGTTCGCCGAGGAACTGGCGGACCTGAAGGACCGCCATCCCTCCACGCTGCAGCTGATCCACGTGCTCTCGCGCGAGCCGCGCGACGTGGAGCTCTTCTCCGGGCGGCTGGACGGCGGCAAGCTGCGCGCGCTCTTCGCCACCGTCGTGCCCGCCGACGACATCGACCAGTGGTGGCTGTGCGGGCCCTACGGCCTGGTGCGCGACGCCGAGCAGGTGCTGGCGGAGCGCGGCGTCGCGGCCGACCAGGTGCACCACGAGCTGTTCTACGTCGACGAGCCGCCGCCCGCGCCACGCCGGGTCGAGGAGACGGTGGACTCCGCGGCCGAGGTCACCGTCGTGCTCGACGGCCGCGAGACGACCCTGTCGTTGCCCGTCGACGTGCCGATTCTCGACGCCGCGCAGCGCGTGCGCTCCGACCTCCCGTTCGCCTGCAAGGGCGGCGTGTGCGGCACGTGCCGCGCGCGGGTGACCGAAGGCGAGGTGGAAATGCGCCGCAACTACGCGCTCGAGCCCCGCGAGGTCGAGGCCGGCTTCGTGCTCACCTGTCAGGCGCTGCCGACCACCGAGAAGGTCACCGTCGACTTCGACGCCTGAACCCCGCGAGTCGAACCTTCAGACCCCGCGAGTCGAACCTTCAGGCACCCCGAGTTGCTCATTCGAGCCTCCCAACGCCGACTGCCACCAGCGGAACACCTCGTCGGCCACCTCCGGCGCGGCGACCAGCAGGCCGTCCACGGGGAGCTGCTTGCCCTGACCACGCCGGTCGAGCACGGCGGCACCGGACTCGACGGCCAGCGCGACCGCGCCCGCGACGTCCCACTCGTGGTAGCTGTGCAGCACGGCGGCAGCCGCGTGGCCGAGCGCGACCTGGGCGACGGCGAGCGCCTTCGACCCCAGCACCCGCACACCCGTGCCCGCCACCGCAGCCGTGGAGATGAACTCCCCCATGCCCGGCCACGGTCCGGTCCGGGTCAGCTCGGTGCACACGATGGCGCTGTCCGCCTGACGTTCGGCGAGCTTCACCGGCGTGCCGTTGGCGCGCATGCCACGTCCGCGTGCGGCGGCGTAGATCTGTGCCCGGTAGGGATCGGCGACCACGCCGACGACCGGACCCCAGCGGTCAACGAGGGCGAGGCTGTAAGCGCACCACGGAACTCCGGCGACGTAGTTCGACGTGCCGTCCACGGGGTCGACGACCCAGCGGAACTCCGCGTCACCGTCCACGCCGGTCTCATCGGCGTTCTCGCAGAACACCGGGATGTCCGGGAACTCGGCGGTCAGCACGCGCCGGGTGTGGCGTTCGAGGGTGCGGTCGGTGTCGGTCACCCAGTCGAAGGGGGACTCGTCGGCGTCGGGCCGTGCCCCCCGGCCCGCCGTCGCCATGATGACGTCGGAAGCGTCATTGGCCAGGCGGCCAGCCACCTCCAGGGCTATCGACACCAGTCCAGGATCAACCGGCTGAGCGGGCCTGGACGACAAGACGGTCATGCCGCACTAGTGTCGCGGCACCTGGTGGCCGGTACGCGTCCACGAGATGACGTGGCGACGATGTCCAGGTCAACGTCAACCCCGTCGCGAGGTGTTCGGTGATCGTTCTCCGATCTGTCACCCGGTCGAGGGCAGCCTGGACCACTTGAGGCTGCACGGTGTGGTTGTGCGTGTCGCGATCGTCACTGAGAGCTTCTTGCCCCAGGTCAACGGGGTGACCAACTCCGTCCTGCGCGTCCTCGAGCACCTGCGCAGACACGGACACCCGGCACTCGTCGTCGCGCCCGGTCCAGGCGATGACCACCACCAGGGCGTTCCGGTGGTCAGGGTTCCCGCCGTCGACCTGCCGAAGGTGAGTTCACTTCCGGTCGGCGTGCCCACCCGCAAGGTGCTCACCGCGATGGCCCGCTTCGCACCCGACGTCGTGCACCTCGCGTCGCCGTTCGTGCTCGGCGCTCGCGGCCTCTCCGCTGCGCGCAAGCTGGGCCTGGCGACGGTCGCGGTTTACCAGACCGATGTCGCGGGATTCGCGGGCAACTACGGCCTCGGCCTCGGTGCACGCGCGGCCTGGCGGTGGACGCGCAGGCTGCACTCGCTGGCCGATCGCACGCTCGCGCCGTCGACCTCGGCCGTGGACGCGTTGCGCGACAACGGCATCCCGCGCGTGCACCGCTGGGGCCGTGGTGTCGACCTCGACCTGTTCCACCCCGGTCAACGCGACAACGCGCTGCGTCGTGAGCTCGCGCCGAACGGCGAACTGCTCGTCGGCTACGTCGGCCGTCTCGCGCCCGAGAAGCAGGTGTCGCGGCTGACGGCGCTGGCAGGCGTGGCCGGCGTGCGGGTCGTGATCGTCGGCGACGGACCCGAGGCACCGGCGCTGCGCAGGGACCTCCCGGACGCGGCTTTCCTCGGGTTCCGCGGTGGCCGTGACTTGGCGGCCGCGTACGCGAGTCTCGACGTGTTCGTGCACACCGGGCCGCACGAGACGTTCTGCCAGGCGGTGCAGGAAGCCCTGGCGAGCGGCCTCCCGGTGCTCGCGCCGGACGCCGGGGGGCCGCGCGACCTCGTGCAGACCGGCCGGACCGGCTACCTGCTCCCGGACGACCCGCAGGCGTTGCGCGATGCCGTGGACCGGTTGCGGGATCCGTTGCTGCGCAAGCAGTTCGGCCTCGCGGCGCGGCGTTCGGTGCTGGGGCGCACGTGGTCGGCCGTGTGCGGCGAACTGCTCGACCACTACGCCTCGGTGTCCGGCGTGGCACAGTGCCGAGCAGCCTGATGCCGACCAGAGGCATGCGGATCGTTCAGCTGGCCAACTTCTACGGCCCGCGTTCCGGTGGGTTGCGCACGGCACTGCACCACCTCGGCGCCGGGTACGCCGCGAGCGGTCACGAGGTCGTGCTCGTGGTGCCCGGCGCGGCACACGCGGACGAGCAGCTGCCCGGCGGCGTCCGGCGCATCACGCTTCCCGCGCCGCGGATTCCGGGCACCGGCGGCTACCGCGCGGTCGACCCCTGGCGCGTCCGCGCGTTGCTGGAGCGGCTGCAGCCGCAGAGGCTCGAGGTCTCCGACCGGCTCACCCTGCGGGGCATGGGGCACTGGGCGACCGAGCGGGGCGTGCCGAGCGTGGTGATCTCGCACGAGCGGCTCGACCGACTGTTGCAGCAGTTCCTGCTTCCGTCCCGTCTGGCGCGTCGCGGGGCGGACTGGGCGAACGCCCGGATGGCGGCGAGCTACGACACGGTGGTGTGCACGACGGAGTTCGCGCGCGAGGAGTTCGACCGGATCGGCGCCCGCAACGTCGCCAGGGTGCCGCTC
>DASYMV010000375.1:0-3120 GCA_036008865.1 Pseudonocardiaceae bacterium
GCCGTCCGCGTCCGGCAGGCCGAGGTCGGTGTAGCTCTGCTGTGCGGCCAGCCAGTGCGGCGCGGCGGCTTCGGCGCCTTCGATCTCTGCCAGCACGTCGCCTATCGCGCTGTGGCAGAGAGCCTCCTGGAACCGGTCGCCCAGGCTCTGGGCGATCACCAGACCGTTGCGGTAGAAACCGACCGCGTCGTTCAGCGCGCCGAGCCGCTGCAGCGCGGCGCCCACGGTGTGCAGCGTCGCGGTGTGCGCCTTGGAGGGCGTGGTCTGCTCGAACAGGCGCAGCGCCTCCTCGGCGCAGGTCAACGCGCGCCGGGGATCCTCCTTGTCCAGCAACAAGTTCGCGAGATTGTTCAGCACGTTCGCCTGCGAGTGCGCGTCACCGACCTCCCGCGCGATCGCCAGCGCCTCGGTCAGGCGGTCCTGCGCGGGATCGAGTTGGCCGCCGGCCATGAGGCAGTAGCCCAGATTGGCCAGCGCGGCGACCTCCAGGTGCCGCTCACCGCGCGCCAATTCCGTCGCCCGTGTGCACTGCTCGATCGCCTCGCGGAAGCGCCCTATCTCGGCGAGCGTCGAGCCCAGGCGCATCAACAGGGTCGACTCGATGTGCTCGTCACCGATCGCGCGTGCGGCCCGCAGCCCCACCCCGCACACCGCGATCCGGTTCGCCCGGTTGCCGCGACGGAAGTGGAAGGCGTCCAGGCACAGCGCGAGCTGCCACGTCCGTCGTGGCTGCTCGCCGTTCACCGCGAGCTCCAAGGCCATGCCGAGGTTGTCCTCCTCGAGCGTGAACCACTCGAGGGCGGCCGCGTGCGAGGACAGGTCCGGGAACGTGGCCGGCTGGTGCTCGGGAGTGCTGAACGGCCGCACGTGGTCGGACAGGTACGTGCGTGCCGTGTCGGCGACGTGCAGGTAGTAGTCGAGCAGTCGTGCCGTCGCCTCCGATTGGTCCTCTTCGGACTCCGTCTCCGCGAGCTGGTGGGTGAACAACCGGACGAGGTCGTGCCGCGAGTAGCGGTCCGGCGTCGACTCGTGCAGCAGGTTCGCGTACGCCAACGTCCGCAGGTGCGCCCGCGCGGTGACGACGTTGACGTCGAGCAGCGACGCGGCGGCGTAGCTGTCCACGTCGGTGCCGGGGTGCAGACCGAGCATGCGGAACATCCGCGCCGCGCCGTCGGGCAGTTGGCGGTAGCTCAGCGACAGTGCGGCGTGCACGCCGCGGCCTGCCTCGGGCAGGGAGAGCACCGAGAGCCTGCTCTGCTCGTCGACGAGTTCGTCGACGAGGGACTGAATGGTCCAGCGCCTGCGCGACGCGAGCCGCGCGCCCGCGATCCGCAACGCGAGCGGCAACCGGTCGCAGAGCCTGACCAGCTGAGCGACGGCTTCGGGCTCCTGTTCGACCCGCTGCCTGCCGATCACCCCGGCCAGCAGTTCCACGGCCCCCTCGGCACCGAGGGAGTCGACCGGCACCGAGAACGCGCCTTCGGTGACCACGAGGTCGTCGAGGCGGTGCCTGCTGGTGACCAGCACGAGGCACTGTCCGGACCCCGGCAGCAGGGGACGCACCTGATCCGCCGACCGGGCGTTGTCCAGCACCACCAGGATCCGGTGATCCGACAGGAGAGAGCGGTACTGGGCGGCGCGCTCGTCGAGCTCGACCGCGATCTGCGTGTCGGGCACGCCGAGCGCGCGGAGGAAGCCGGTGAGCGCGGTGCCCGAGTCCAGCGGCTCCGTCTCGTCGAATCCGCGCAGGTTCACGAACAGCTGCCCGTCCGGGAACTTCGACGCGACCTGGTGCGCCCAGTGCAACGCGAGCGCCGTCTTTCCGACGCCGGCAGGCCCGACGAGCAGACCGATCGCGTAGTCCTGTTCGGACAGGCTGTCCTCGAGGTCGGAGAGTTCCACGTTCCTGCCGACGAATCCCCGGTGCTCACGGGGGAGCTGCGCGGGCACCGACACCGACGTGGTCAGGGGGCGTTCTCCGGCCGGCTGCTGCTCGGCCGACTGCTCCTTGGAGGGGCGCGGGGCGGTCTCCCCCGTCAGCACGGCCTGATAGGCCTCTCGCAGCTCAGGTCCGGGATCGACGCCGAGCTCGTCTGCCAGGCGGGAGCGCGTGCGGTGGTAGAGGTCCAGCGCCTCGGCCTGACGGCCGGTCCAGTGCAGCGCGAGCACGAGCTGCGCGACGAGCGACTCCCGCAAGGGATGCTCGTCGTGGGCCCGCTGCAGGCCCGGCACGGCCTCGCGGGCGCGATCGAGGCGGAAGAGCCGCTCTGCGAGCTCCTGCACCGCCGAGAGCTTCACGTCCTCCAGCCGGGCTGACACCGCCTCACGGAGCTGGTCTCCCGGCACGTCGGCGAGGACAGGGCCGCGCCAGAGCCGCAGCGCTGAAGTCAGAAGCTCGACGGCCTGCTCGTCGGAGGTGGCGCGCGCCCTCGCCACGAGGTCCTCGAACTCGAACACGTCCACCGACGCGCGGTCTCCCGCGAGCAGGTAGCCCGGCGGGCGCGTGATCAGCTCGACCTCCGCGCCGAGCACCTTGCGCAGCTGCGCGACGTGTCCCTGCAGCGCGGCTTTCGCCCGAGGTGGCGGCGAACCGTCCCAGACCAGCGACATCAGCCGGTCGCCGGACACCACGCGATTGAGTTCGAGGGCCAGCGCTGCCAGCACGGTCCGCCGTTTGGCGGCCCCCAGCCTGATGGTCTGCCCACCTGCTGCGACCAGTTCAACCGGCCCGAGCAGGTGAACGCGCATGGGTCGCCCTTCCGAGGTGCTTCGTGCAACCGTCCCCGTGAGCGGCAAGTTTCGCACAGTGGCGAACGACCGTCGCGGTCGAGCGCATTGGTCGCACGTTGGCCCGACGTTGGCGTCGTGAGCGACGCTCACCAGGCGCGAGATCCCTGTCCGCTCACTCGACGTCCGAGGAAGCCGATGTACATCGATGAACCCGCGAACGACACCGGCGCCGTGGCCCAGCGGACCCGCACGGCCACGGCGGTGACGCCGACGGTGAGCGGGCAGGTCATCGCCCTTGCGCAGAGCGTCGGCTCGGGCCAGGTGTCCCTGGACCCCGAGACCGGTGAACAGCTGCGCAAGATGCTGGTCGAGCAGACCGATCAGGTCGAC
>DASYMV010000376.1:0-3085 GCA_036008865.1 Pseudonocardiaceae bacterium
CTTCTCGTCGCCGTGGGCGAACGTCTTCACCGTGTGGTCCGCGGAGTTCCACATCCAGCCGGTCGTGCCGTCGTCGACGAAAGTGCGCTCGGACTGGCCGCCCGGCAGCGACACGCGAACCTTGCCCTGCCCATCGGTCCACATCCGCACCTTGCTGGCGCCGCTGGAAAGCTGCGGGATCCCGGCGATCGCGGGGATGCCGAGGTCGTTGTTGACGTCCACCGTGCCGCCGAACGCGGCGGGCTTCGCCGTCAGCACGGACTGGACGAGCGACTGCGCGCTCACGTCGGGCAGCGTCGGCGACGGGCCCGCTCCGGCGGGCATCGCCAGAGCCCCCAGGCCCGCCGCTCCGGCGACCACTCCTGCCGCTGCCGCGGCCACGGTCACCCTTGTCCTGTTCATCGACCCCTCCTCCAAGGGCTGCGTCGGCGGTACCGACGACAGATGTCGTCCGGCCTCGTGCCGGCTGACATCTGCGACACTGCGCTCCCTTTGCTGAGATGGTGCTGAGACCCTGAGAGCGGGCTGAGGATCCCAGTCCCATTGTGCTGCTTTCACGGCATGCTGTGGGGCGTGAGACCACGGGTGCTGGTTGTAGACGACGAGGTCGGCGTGCGCAGGGCGTTGGAGCGGGGTCTCGCGGCGGAGGGCATGGAGGTGGTCACCGCCGCGGACGGGCCCAACGCGCTGCGGGTGGCGCTGACCGGGGCGTTCGACGTGGTGCTGCTGGACATCATGTTGCCGGGCCTGTCCGGCTACCGCGTCCTGCAGCGCATGCGCGCCGAGGGCGTGCGCACTCCGGTGCTCATGGTGTCCGCCAAGGACGGCGAGATCGACCAGGCAGACGGGCTCGACCTCGGTGCGGACGGCTACCTGGTCAAGCCGTTCTCCTTCGTCGTGCTGGTTGCGCAGGTCCGCGCGCTGCTGCGCCGCAACGCGGGCGGGAACGCCCGGCGCCGGTTGAAGCTCGGCGACCTGGTCGTTGACCGCGCGGCGCGAGAGGTGAGCTGGGCAGGCGAGCCGGTGGCGCTGAGCCCGCGCGAGTACGCGGTGCTCGACGTGCTGGCCGGCCGCGCGGGATCGGTCGTGACCAAGGACGAGCTGCTGCGCTCGGTGTGGGGCGACGAGCAGGCGGCGACGCGCAACGTCGTCGAGGTCTACGTCGGTTACCTGCGACGCAAGCTCGACGCGATGGGTGCCGGCGAGGTCGTCCGCACGGTGCGCGGACACGGCTACATCGCCTCCACGCCGGACCTGGACTCGGCATTCGGTTCCGCGAACGGGCGCAGGTGAGCCCACGCCGTTGGTGGCTGCGGCGGACACTGCGCTTCCGCATCACCGTCGTCGCGACCGGCGTGGCCCTTCTGTGCCTGCTGGCCTTCACCCTGCTCGCACCGAGCCTGATCGGCGCGGTGCAGATCAGCGCGGTGGACTCGCAGCTGCGCAAGAGCCTCGCGACCGCCACCGCTCAGGTCGAGGCCGGTCGGATGCCCCCACCACCGGTCAGGGTGCTCGACATCGCGGGTGATCCCGTCGACGGACAGCCCCGTCCGGCGCTCGATGCGGCGGCCGTGCGCGATCTCAAATCGGGTCTGGCCGTGCTGCGCGAGAGCGGGGGAGGCGCGGACCGCTGGCAGGGCCGGGTCGTCACCACGCCCGACGGCACGCTCCGCCTCGTCGTCGCGGGTGACGCGCTGATCGGCTACCACGGTGCGAACGAGCTGGGCACCCGGTGGCTCGCGGTCGCCGCGGTGCTGGTCGCGGGGCTGGTCGCGATAGCGACCTGGCTCTCCGTCCGCTCCTCGCTGCGGCCGGTCGAACGCATGCGGCTCGCCGCGGGCGCGCTGCCGCGCGGGCAGCGCCTGCCGGTGCCGGAGTCGCGTGACGAACTGCAGGCGCTGGCCGAGGCGTTGAACGGGTTGCTGGCGCGCCGTGACGAGGCCACGGAGCGGCTGCGCCGGTTCACCGGTGACGCGGCGCACGAGCTCCGCTCGCCCGTGACCTCGGTGCGGGCGCAGGCCGAGGTCGCGGTGGCACACCCCGACCCGGACTTCTCGCTCGAGGTGCTGGAGTCCGTGGTGGAGGAGTCCGAGCGGCTGTCCGCCCTGGTGGAAGCCCTGCTGATCCTGGCTCGGGCGGACGCGGCCGAGCTGCCTGCCGCCGAGCCGGTGGACCTCGTGCTCGAGGCGCAGTCCGCGATCGATCGGATGTCGCCCAGCGACCTGCTGGTCAAGCTCGACGCGCCGCTGAGCGCGTGCCTCGTCTCGGCGACGCACGCCGAGGTGGAGCTGGTGGTGGACAACCTGCTGCGCAACGCCGGGCGCTACGCCCACGCCCTGATCAGGGTGTCCGTGCTGCCTGCGGGGCAGGAGGTTCGCCTGGTGGTGGACGACGACGGCCACGGGATTCCCGAGGAGCACCGCGTCCGCGTGTTCGACCGGTTCTACCGGGTCGAAGAGGACCGAGGCCGCGCCAGCGGCGGGTTCGGGCTGGGCCTGGCGCTGGTCGCGCACCTGGTGCGGCGGCGCAGGGGGACGGTGCGGGCAGGCGAGTCGCCGGAGGGCGGTGCGCGGTTGGAGATCCGATGGCCGGTGTACCGCTGATGGCAGGATCGAACTGTGCCCGATCTGCGAACGACCACGCTCGTCGACGCCCCCGTCCACACCGTCGCGGGTGCGCTGCTGGACGTCCGGCTCATCACCGAGTCGCTGCGCGGGCTGGACGTGCGGATCGACGGCGGTGGTGGCGGTCTGCTGTCCGCGGGTGACGAGCTGAGCTCATCGTTCGGCCCGGCGCGGGGCCGGTTGCGGGTGACCCGCGCGGACCTGTCCGGCGTCGCCGCGGAGATGGTCGAAGGACCGTTGCCGTCGTTGCGCCTGCGCACCGATCTGGTCGTGACCGGCGGCGGCACGATGGTCGTCGACGCGATGGAGTGGACGAGTCCCGGCGGTCCGCTGGGCAGGCTCGCGGACTTGACCGTCGGCCGCGGCATCGCGCTGCGGGTGCTCCAGGCCCGCGCTCAGGCGATCACGCGCCGGGCGGGGGAGCTCGCCACGGCCAGGGTGGTCGTGGGAGCCGCGATCGT
>DASYMV010000377.1:0-7645 GCA_036008865.1 Pseudonocardiaceae bacterium
TACGCGGCGACCTCGGCCACCGACAGCGGCCGCTTGCAGAGCTCCATGATCTCCATGTGCTCGACCGTCAGCGAGGACGGATCGGACGGCGCCCGTACCGCACGCACCTGCGTGACCAGGTTGAGATCGTTGTTGACCGGCCGGGTGCGCCCGCGCACCATCGCGTACGGCCGGACGAGCGGACCGGCCGCCTCGTCGAACCACCAGTCGCCTTGATCACCCATCAGGACGACCTTCGCGTAACAGGCGCGGAGGAGGCCGGTAGGCGCGGCGCCGAGCTGAGGTAGGTGCCGACGCGCTTGACGAGCATGTTCATCTCGTAAGCGATCATGCCCATGTCCGCTTCCTCGCCGGCGAGCAGCGCGAGGCAGGCTCCGTGGCCGGCGGCGGTGACGAAGAGGAAGGCGTTCTCCATCTCGACGATGGTCTGGCGGACTGCGCCACCACCGAAGTGCCTGCCGGTTCCTCGAGCGAGGCTCTGGAAGGCCGACGCCATCGCCGACAGGTGGTCGGAGTCGTCCTTGGACAGTCCCGGTGATCTACCCAGAAGCAGTCCGTCGGCGGAGAGCACGACCGCGTGCCGTGCCCCGACGACGCGTCCGACGAGGTCTTCGAGCAACCAGTTCAGTTCGTTGTGCTGGCTGGTGATGTCGTTCATGCGGAGATGGCCCTTTCAGTCTCCAGTGGTCCTCGACGAATCACGGTTCTCCGGCGCCGTCCGTTCGACGAGCCTCGCGGGTGCCCGCCTGGAAGGCGGACAAGCCCCGCCGAGTGCGCTCCGCGGACTTCTCCAAGTCGTGTTCCGGCGCCGGCTCGGCCGGGACGACGAACTCGTCCGTCGCGAGCTGGGGCGCGAGGTTCTGCTGCTTGCGCCTGCGCGGCAACTGGGGCCGCTGATCGCCCTGTCCCCCGGTCGACTCGGGATCGTGGATCGGCCAGTCGACCTCGCGGGTGCGTTTCGGGAGCTCGAACTGACCGCTCACTCGGGTGTCCGTTGGCTCGGGATCGAGGGGTGTGCCGAATTCGGCCTGTGCGGGTTCGGCCTGTGCGGACTCGACCTGAGCCCAGAAGTCGTCGAGGCCGCTGGTGAACTGGCTTGTACCGGCAGGTTCGGGAAACGTGGCGGCTTCGTCGGTTGCTTCGCCCTGCCGCGGGATTTCGGTGTGCTCGTGGTTCTGCTCGTGGTAGGTGCGCAGAGGCAGTTGCGTGGTCTCCGTCGGGTCGACCGCCGAGGTCGGTCCGGCGATGATCTCCAACGGGATCAGGACCAGCGCGAGGGTGCCTCCGTATGGCGACTCCCGCAGCTCGACCCGGATGCCGCGCCGGGCCGCAAGCCGGGCGACGACGAAGAGCCCGAGACGGGACTCGCCCTTCAGCGCCATCGCGTCGAACTCGGGCGGGGCGGCGAGCATCTCGTTGGCTCGCTCACGGTCTTCCGGGCTCATGCCGAGGCCGTGGTCCTCGATCTCGACGACGACGCCCTGCGGCACCTCACTGCTGTGCACCTGCACCTGGGAACGTGGTGAGGAGAACGCGGTCGCGTTGTCGACGAGTTCGGCGATGAGGTGGATGGCGTCCGCGACGGCCGCACCGACGAGAGCGGTGTCGGGAACCGGGTTCACCCGCACGCGCACGTACTGCTCGGTCTCGGCGACACCAGCACGGAGCACGTCGAGCAGCCGTACGGGCTTGCGCCACTGCCGTCCCGGCTGCTCCCCCGCGAGAACGATGAGGTTCTCCGCGTTGCGACGAGCACGCGTGGCGAGGTGGTCGAGCTGGAACAGCGAGTCGAGCTGGTCGGGGTTCTCCTCCTCGCGCTCGAGCTTGTCGAGGATCTTGAGCTGGCGGTGCACGAGCCCCTGGTTGCGGTGCGCGATGTCGAGGAAGACGCGGTTGACACCCTCGCGGGCCTGGCTCTCCTTCACCGCGGCCGCGACGGCGGTGTACTGCGCGGCGTTGAACGCGTCGGCCACCTGCCCGATTTCGTCCCTGCCGTAGTCGAGCGGTGGCACTTCGGCTTCGACGTCGACGCGCTCGCCCTGCCGCAACCGCTCCACGATGCTGGGCAGCCGCTCGTGCGCGAGTTTCAGGGAGTCGTTCTTCAGGCCGGCCAATCGGGTCAGCAACGCCTCGTTCACCAGGCGACGCGAGGTCCGCACGGCGAAGAAGATCCCGGCGAGGACCACCAGGAGCGCCACCAGACTGCCGATGACGACGGTGATGAACGTGCGGTTGCCGTTGGCCAGACCGACGTCGGACGCGCTGGTGGCCTGGCTGACCGCGAGGGTGACCAGTTGCTCGGAGACCGAGCCGGAGGCCGACTGCCACTCATTCAGCGGCGGCTTCGCCTTCGGCGAGTTGATGAGGTCGTCCTCCAGCCCGGAGAGCTTCTTCCAGGCGTCGGAGGTGATGAGGTTCTGGTAGCGCTGCTGGACGTCGCTTTCCGCGAAGGGCGTCGTCGTCGCCAGGGCGGCGTGGTAATAGCCCACGAGGTTGGCGAACTCGACGTGGTCCTGGGCCGAGAACTCTCCGGCGATCAACGCGCTCGACGCGACCGAGGACGCCCTGGACATCCAGTCGGCGACGCGGAAGAGGTCGGTGGCGTTGATGCCGCCCTGCGATGCTTCGGAGTCGGGTACGACGCGGGCCTGCGTGCCGAACAGCGCCGTTCCGGCGTCGATGACGCTGTTGTAGTAGCGGTAGGTCTCACCCCGGTCGGCCTTGCCGGACTCGACCTGGGCGCGACGCTGGGGCAACTCGGCGAGCAGGGCGTTCAGCCTGGCCACGTGATCGGCGACTTGAGCCGGAGCGCCGGAGGCGATCGCGTCGAACGCGGCCTTCATCGTCAACACGGCCTGGTCGACCCGCTGCTGTTGGGAGTGGAGCTGGCTCAGTTCCGGCGCCGACTCGCTCAGGGCGGTCATGGTGAACTGGCGTTCCCGCTGGATCGCCACGAAGGTGTTCACCGCGGGGATCGAGGCGTCCTTGACGCCCACCGCGACGGCCCTCGTGTAGAACCCTTCGAAAACCGTGTACGACGAGAATGCCGCCCACATCACCAGCAGCACGATGCTCGGGACCACCACGACGCCGGTGAGACGAGACCTGATGGTCTTGTGGTTGGTGGTCTCCGGACTGCTCTTCTGCTTCACAACGCTCCACAGTTTCGTGAACTGTCCCCAGGACCGGTTGCGCTGCGAATGAGCACCCCTCCTGCACCATTCTCACTCGAACGGCTACAGAACGGTAACACTACAAGATCATCATTACCAAGAGGTAGCGATCACATGCGCGGCGCAACATGGAGGTTACTCAGTCGGGTGACGGATCCGACAACAGGGCCGAAATTGGTGTCTTCCCGCGAGTCAGCCGAACTCCGCTTGCAGGGCGAGGTAGAGGTCGACGCGCTGGGCGAAGTCCGACAGGTCGGCGCCGAGCAACTCCTCCACCCGGCCAATGCGGTACCGCAACGTGTTCACGTGCACGTGCAGCTTCGCCGCGGCGGTCGTCCACGACCCTGAGCAGTCGAGGAACACCCGGAGGGTGCCGATCAGGTCGGAGCCGTGCGCGGCGTCGTAGTCGAGCACAGGGCCGAGCAGCTTGCGGCGCAACGACTTGCGCAGGTCCTCGGGCACCCCGGCGAGGAGCATCTGGTGCAACGCGATCTCCTCACCTGCCACGACACTCGTCCGGCCGGCCCGCCGCTCCCCCAGTCGCCGGGCGTGACTGGCCTCCTCGGCCGCCCCGCGCAGTCCGCCGACGCGCACCGGCGAGCTGATGCCCACGAGCAGGCGAGTGGAGCCGAGGCCGGGCTCGATCATCTGCAGGCCCGCGCGGACGGACTCGGTGGCGTCGTCGGGCCAGCTCCGGCCAGCCGGAGCGAGCGCGTACACCTCTGCGTCCACCGTGGCGACGAGCGCTCGCGGTGCGAGCTGCGCGAGCAGTTCTTCGAGCATCGCTGCGGCGAGGTCCACACGATGGTTCGACGCCGACGCGACGAGGACCCGCATCCGCTCCTCCGGGTCGAACCCCGCGGTGGAGATCCGCGACGCGACCTCGCCCGGCCCCGCTGAGCCGTTGAGCACGAGCCGCAGCAACGGACCGGCCGCGCGGTTCTCGATCTGCCTGCCCTGTGAGATCCGCGACCGCTCCAGCCCCACCAGGCTGGCCAGCTCCGCGGCGAGATCGTCGTCCGCGTGCTCGCCGTCGATCGCGAGGATCCAGTTCGTCAACCGGGTGCCGCCCCGATCCGTCACCGGCAGCAGCGTTGTCCGGCGGACGACCTTCGGCAGGCGGTCGGCTCGGAGGAACTCGCACACCAAGGCGCGGCGCTGGTCACCGCGCATCTCCTCGCCCGAAGCCGCGATCACCCGTCCGGTCGGGGAGAACACCCGGCAGTTCGCGCCCAGCTCGCTCGCCCCGGCGTCGAGCAGCGTCTGCAGGCCGCCTCCCTCCGCCACGACGGTGAGCAGCCGCCGGTGACGTCCCAGCATCGTCCCGGCCTGACCGACCCGCTCCGCGGCCAGCTCCAGGACGACCCGCTCGCTGATGGACGCGAACGACAAGTCGATCGGCACCTCCAGCAGGGGCACGCGGTGTCTGCGGCAGGCGTCGATCAGGTCCTCGGGCATCGCGCGCGCCTCGGTCTCGCTCGCCGCGAGCGCTGCCACGCCGCCCCGCGCCAACGCCGCCACGAACCTCTCCGTGTCCTGCGGCCCGTTGTGCCACAGCAAGCCGGACAGCACGAGCTCCCCGCCGGCCAGATACCGCCCCGGATCGGGCAGTTCGGTGCCGTAAAGCCTGTTCACGGGCCTGTCGAGCAGGTCCTCGCCAACGCGCAGACGCAGCCGGAGCTCGGGCATCCGCAAGAGGGTGCGAACCAGCAACGTGCTCGCCTCCTCGCTGTCACGTGGGCGGTACGTATTCGTAGGAAAGCACAAATCGCCACTCGGCAGGAGACTGTTGATTCATGCGACAAGGCCCTAGCTGACCGGTGTGAAGGTCTGTGTACTTGGTCACACGTCCGGAAGGACCCGACGAGGCAGCTGAAGCGAGGTGTCCAGCTTGGACTTCCTACAGCCGACGACCTTCGCGGAAGCGCTGGCCGTCAAGGCGGAGCGACCCGACGCCGTGCCGATCGCAGGCGGGACCGATGTGATGGTGGAACTGAACTTCGACCACCGAAGGCCGGCGGCGCTGCTCGACCTCACCCGCATCCCCGAGCTGGCCGAGTGGTCACCCGCGGACGGCAAGCTGCGCGTGGGCGCGACGGTGCCCTACGTGCGGATCATCGAGCAGCTCGGCGACCAGCTGCCGGGTCTCGCAATGGCGTCCCGGACGGTGGGTTCGCCGCAGATCCGCAACCGCGGCACCGTCGGCGGCAACTTGGGCGCAGCCTCCCCCGCGGGTGACACGCACCCCGTGCTGCTCGCCGGTGACGCGGTGATCGAGGTGGCGTCGATCCGCGGCACCCGGATGATCCCCGCCACCGAGTTCTACCTCGGCGTCAAGCGCAACGCGCTGCAGTCCGACGAGCTGATCGCGGCGGTGCACCTCTCGCCCGCGGCCGCACCGGAGCAGTTCTCCAAGGTCGGCACGCGCAACGCCATGGTGATCGCGGTGTGCTCCTTCGCCCTGGCGCTGCACCCGACGCAGTCACGTGTGGGCGCGGCGGTCGGCTCCGCCGCGCCCACCCCCCGTCGTGCCCTCGCAGCGGAGGAGTTCCTGTCGGGCGAGTTCAGCTCCACCGGCATGTGGGAGTCGCGAAAGCCGTTGCTGGACTCGGTCAAGCGCCGGTTCGGTGAGCTGGTCGCGGAGGCCGCGAGCCCCATCGACGACGTACGCGGCAGTGCCGCGTACCGCAAGCACGCACTGTCCGTGCTGGCCCGGCGGACGCTGGGCTGGGCGTGGCAGGACTACACCGGGAAGGACGCCGAGGCATGCGCGTGAACATGACGATCAACGGGGAACAGCGCCAGGCCGACGACGTCTGGGAGGGCGAGAGCCTGCTGTTCATGTTGCGCGAGCGTCTGGGACTGCCGGGATCCAAGAACGCCTGTGAGCAGGGCGAGTGCGGCTCGTGCACGGTCTACCTGGACGACGTGCCGGTGTGCTCCTGCCTGGTCGCGGCCGGGCAGGTGCAGGACCGCGAGCTGCGCACCGTCGAGGGGCTCGTCCGGGAGGATGCGCCACAGGGTGATCGTCTCGACCCGGTGCAGGAGGCCTTCGTGGAGGCCGGCGCAGTGCAGTGCGGCTTCTGCACCCCTGGCCTGGTCGTCGCGGCGCACGACCTGTTGCGACGCAAGCCCGACCCGAGCGACCCGGAGATCCGCGAGGCGCTCGCGGGAAACCTGTGCCGCTGCACGGGTTACGAGAAGATCCTCGACGCGGTCCGGCTAGCCGCGTCGCGCCGAGCGGGATCCTGATGAGGCACACCGTCATCGACGGCGCCGCTGTGTCCACAGTAGACGCGAAAGGCACGGAGCACGCTCGAGGCCACGTGATCATCGAGGATGATCACGTCATCGCGGTCGGGCCGGGACCGGCCCCGGTGCTCCGCGGACCGCACACGCGGATCGACGGATCGGGCTGCCTCATCACGCCCGGCCTCGTCAACACCCACCACCACCTCTACCAGTGGGCGACCCGCGGACTGGCGCAGAACGGCACGCTGTTCGAGTGGCTCACCACGCTGTACCCGGTGTGGCGCGGACTCGACGCGCAGATCACGCACAGTGCGGCGTCTGCCGGTCTGGCGAAACTCGCCACCACCGGCTGCACCACCGCGGCGGACCACCACTACGTGTTCCCGCAGAATGGCGGCGACCAGTTCGACGCTCTCGTGTCAGCAGGCCGGCGCATCGGCATCCGGTTGCACGCGGTACGCGGATCGATGGACCGGGGACACTCGCACGGCGGTCTTCCGCCGGACGACCTGGTCGAGGACACCGACAGCGCGCTGATCGCCACGGAGAAGGCGATCGCGGATCACCACGACCCGTCACCGAACTCGATGGTGCGCGTGGCGATCGGTCCGTGCTCACCGTTCTCGGTCAGCCAGGAGCTCATGACCGGCGCGGCGGATCTCGCCCGCAGGCACGGTGTCCGCTTGCACACCCACCTCGCCGAGACCGTCGACGAGGAGGAGCAGTGCCTCGCCGAATTCGGCTGCACGCCGACCGAGTACGCCGAACGGCTCGGGTGGCTCGGGGGTGATGTGTGGCTCGCGCACACCGTGCACCTGTCCGGTGAGGCGGTGACACGCCTCGGCGCCACGGGTACCGGCGCGGCACACTGCCCCACGTCGAACGGGAGGCTGGGCACCGGGATCGCCCCGGTGCGCGACCTGCTCGACGCCGGTGCGCCCGTGGGTCTCGGGGTGGACGGCGCGGCATCCAACGAGTCGTGCGGAATGGTGGAGGAACTGCACCAGTCGCTGCTGCAGGCACGGCAGCGCGGTGGCCCTGAGGCGCTCGACGCGAGGCAAGCGCTGTGGCTCGGCACGATGGGTGGCGCGCGTTGCCTCGGCCGCGAGGCGGAGATCGGTTCGATCGAGCCGGGCAAGCTCGCCGATCTCGCGGTGTGGCGGCTCGACGGCCTCGACCACGCCGGCATCGCAGATCCGGTGGGCGCCCTGGTCCTCGGT
>DASYMV010000378.1:0-2220 GCA_036008865.1 Pseudonocardiaceae bacterium
GACTTCCTGCCAGGTGGGCTGCTCCATTACTTCTTCCCCAAGTCAGCGGCGTTGCCGGAGTCGGCCCACTCGTAGCCGCCCTTGCTCGAGTCGAGCCTGGCTGCGAAGTCCGCGTTGGCGGTGACGAAGCTCTGCGCGCACTTGGTGAGCTTGCCGAGGCCGGAGACGTAAGCCGTGAACCCATCGTTGTGGAGTTCGCCGAAATCGGCGCTGGTCATGTCGGTCTGGACCAGCTTGTCGATCGTGGGCTTCGCGGCCTCACCTGCGCCGCGCACCTTCCCGGCGACCGCGCCCATCTCCTCCGGACTAGTCCCGAACCCAGCCACCGCACCCAGCTCCCCTCCGTGGTTCCCGCACCACGACCCTGACCCGCACCCGACTCCACCTGCGACGCGAAACCGCGTGGCGCGGTTCCCCATAGTGGCAGTCGGCCGCACCACCCGTGGGTGATTCGGACCGATCCTTGCAGGTGTGAACGGCGGACGAGAGCCGAAGGGCTAGACCGCGGAGACGACGCCCGCGAGACGGCGCGCGGCGGACTCGGCGACCTCGTGGCTCGGGGCCTCGACCATCACGCGGACCAGCTGCTCGGTGCCCGAGGGGCGCAGCAGCACGCGGCCGGTGTCGCCGAGTTCGGCGCTCACCTCGGCGACGGCGGTGCTGACGGACGTGTCCTTCGCCACCACGGCCTTGTCGGTGACGCGGACGTTGATCAGGACCTGCGGCAGCCTGCGCATCACGGCGGCCAGGTCGGCCAGCGACTTGCCCGTCTCGGCCATGCGGGCCATCAGGCGCAACGCGGTCAGCAGGCCGTCGCCGGTGGTGGCGTGCGCGGGAAGCACGACGTGGCCGGACTGCTCGCCGCCCAGCGCGAACCCGCCCGCCCGCAGCTCCTCCAGCACGTACCGGTCGCCGACGGCGGTGGTGCGCAGCGCGATGCCGTGCTCGCGCATGGCGATGTGCAGCCCGAGGTTGCTCATCACGGTGGCGACGAGCGTGTCGTCGGTCAGCTCGCCCGCGTCCTTCATGGCCAGCGCGATGACGGCCATGATCTGGTCGCCGTCGACCTCGTTGCCGTCGGAGTCGACCGCGAGGCAGCGGTCCGCGTCGCCGTCGTGCGCGATGCCGAGGTCGGCGCGGTGCTCCAGGACCGCGGCCTTGACCACGTCGAGGTGGGTCGAGCCGCAGCCGTCGTTGATGTTCAGGCCGTCCGGGGTGGCGTGGATCTCCACGACCTCGGCGCCCGCGCGGCGGTAGGCGTCCGGCGCGGCGATCGAGGCGGCGCCGTTCGCGCAGTCCACGACGACCTTGATGCCCTCGAGGCGGTGCGGGGTGATCTTGAGCAGGTGCTCGACGTACTGGACCTCGGAGTCCTCGACGTCGCGAACCCGACCGATGGCGGCACCCGTGGGCCGGCCGTCGTGGGTGAGCATCTTCTGCTCGATCTCATCCTCGACCGAGTCGGGGAGCTTGTGGCCGCCCGCGGCGAAGAGCTTGATGCCGTTGTCCGGCATGGCGTTGTGCGAGGCGGAGATCATCACGCCGACGTCCGCGCCGAGCGAGGCGACCAGGAACGCGACGGCGGGCGTCGGGAGGACACCCACGCGCAGCACGTCCGCGCCCGCGGAGCTCAGGCCTGCGACGACCGCGGCTTCCAGCATCTCGCCACTGGCCCGCGGGTCACGACCCACAACGGCCACCGGCCGGTGCGAGCGGTCGTGCTCGGCGAGGACTCGTGCGGCCGCGGCCGCGACGGAGAGGGCGAGTTCCGGGGTGAGGTCCGCGTTGGCGAGACCGCGTACTCCGTCGGTGCCGAACAGGCGAGCCATGATCCGAGGGTCCTCCGTGATCAACCGCACAGCGAAAAGAGCCGGAAAACACTGCGGGAGCAGCAGTTCGATGAAGAACTGGCTGCTCCCGCAGGGTAAAGCCGTAAGACCAGATCAGCGCTTGCTGTACTGCGGCGCCTTACGGGCCTTCTTCAGGCCGTACTTCTTGCGCTCCTTGACCCGCGGGTCACGAGTGAGGAAGCCGGCCTTCTTGAGGACCGGGCGGTCCTCGATGTCGATCGCGATCAGCGCACGCGCGATGGCGAGGCGAAGCGCACCGGCCTGGCCGGTGGTGCCGCCGCCGCGCAGCGTGCCGAGCACGTCGAACGTCTCGGGCTTCTCGGTCGTGACCAGCGGCTCGCGGATGAGCTGCTGGTGGACCTTGTTCGGG
>DASYMV010000379.1:0-2768 GCA_036008865.1 Pseudonocardiaceae bacterium
CAGCGCCGTTCCGACGTTCTCACCGCCGGTGAGGCCCGATTTGCCGTGCGAGAACGCAGCCACGCCGATCGCCGTGCCTGCCAGCGTCATCAACGCGCTGAACGGCATCAGCAGGATCGCGGACATCCGGTTGCCGAGCGACAGGTCGCCGACCAGTTCCTGCGTGTCGTTCGCGGCGGCCGCCCGGCTCATCTTCGGCATCAACGCGGTGAGCAGCGAGACGCCGAGGACGCCGTAGGGAACCTGCGCGATCAGCCACTGGTAGTTGTAGGCGGTCAACGCGCCCTCGGCGTTGGTGGCGACCCTGGTGAGGATCGCGATGCTCGCGAATCCCAGTCCCACGTAGAGCAGCACCCAGAAGGCCAGGCTGCCGAACTCGGACAGGCGACGGTCCCAGCCCCAGCGCCAGCGGAACCGGAAACCGGTGCGCTTCATCGCCGGGATCATCACCGCGGCCTGCACCGCCACGCCCAGCGCGGTGCCGATGCCGAGCACCAGCAACTTGCTGTCGCCCATGTGCACCGGGTTCAGCGAGATGTCGCCCGGCATGAGGTAGTACACGCCGAGCGTGAGGATGACCACGACGTTGTTCAGCACGGGCGCCCAGGTGGGCAGGCCGAACACGTGGCGGGTGTTGAGGATCGCGCTCAACAGGGCCGAGAGGCCGTAGAAGACGATGCCCGGCAGCACCAGGTAGGCGAACGCCGTGACCAGCGCGGGGTTGGCGCTCGGCGAGTCGCTGATGAACAGGCTGGTGAGCAGCGGCGCGCAGGCCACCGCGACGACCGTGCCCACGCCCAGCAGCACCGCCGACATGGTGATCAACCACTGGGCGTAGGACTCCCCGCCGTCCGAGTCCTCCTGCTCGGCGCGCACCAGCAGCGGGATCGCCACGCTGGTCAGCACACCCCCGAGGAGCAATTCGTTGATCATCGTCGGCAGCGTCGTCGCCGCCTGGTAGGAGTCGTTCAGAGTGCCGGCACCGACGATGGTGATCAGCATCAGCTTCGACAGCAGGCCGGACACGCGACTGACGATCGTCGCGATCGCCATGGACCCGCTGGCCTTGGCCACCGATGGTGCTTCAGTGGGCGGCGCTGCCTGTTCGACCACCGTGGGTGTCTCACTCAACTCGTGCTCGACTTCTCTGGCGCGACGTCGCTGACGTCTTCGGGAACTTCGGACGTCATCTCAGGTGTCGCCGACTCGGCCTCTCGCGACGCCTTGACACGCCGGTAGATGCGTCGCGCCGACAGCAGGACGAGCGCGATGGCACCCGATGCGGTGATGACAACGGTGATGGTGCCGTACGCGGAGGAGGAGACCTCCACGCGGGCGGTGTCCCCGAGGTGCACGCCGCCCGGAGTGGTGAGTTGGACGTTCACGCTGAAACGGCCCGACCGCAACACCGACACGGGTACCGGGAGCAGTCGGTCGCCGTTGGCCGGGAGCACCTGATCGGCCAGCGGCTTGGGCCGGATGCCGGGGGTGTCGGCCATCACGAGGCGGACGTTCACCCGGACGTCGAGCTTGTTCTTGATGTTGACCAGGATCGGGCTGTCCCCCGAGCCGAGGAGGATCGGGCTGTTCGGCTCGGTGACGGTGACCTGGCTCTGCAGCTTCTCGACCTCGTCACGACTGGTGGACACCGCGGCGCGGGCTGCGCCTTCGTTGCCGCGCCACGCGCTGGAGACACTGCGCAGCAGGCCGAACCGGAGCGGGTGGATCAGATCCGCGGGCTGGGTCCGGTTGCTGTCCTCCGGCGTCATCGCCTCGAACATTCCCTGCACCGCCGCCCACGAGGACGCCACGTCGGAGGTGATCGACTCGGGAATCTCCTTGGAGTTCGTCTCGACGGGGTAGCTCACCTTGCCGTGTTGGCCGGGGAGGCCGGTCGCGACCAGCGCGTCGAGCCCGGCCGGAGCCGCGTACTGGCTCGCGTAGAGCGTCTTCAGCGTCTCGACGAACAGGTTCATCTCGCCGGCCGGTGCGTTCCACCGACGCGGTGGCGCGATCACGACGTTCTGCCCCGCGTCCTGAAAGCCCGCGCGGAACACCAGCACGGCCAGCGCGTTCTGCACCGAAACCGCCTTCGACTGGCTCGGCGTGGTGACCCCGCCAAGCGCTTGCGGCTGGTCCGTGCCACCGCGCAGCGCCTCGGAGACCAAGGAGTCGATGCGGACCGCGGTCGCCGGTGAGCTGCCGTCCACGCGCACCGGCTGGGTACCGGTCACGTCGGTGAGGCCCGACGGGTCGAGGACGAGGGACTTCACCCCCGCGGTGGTGAGGTCGGCGACCGTCCGCTGGTCGACCACGCCGTCCTGCGGCCACACGACACCCGGCAGCGGTTGCACGTCGAGCACCTGTTGCACGACCGACGCACCGCTCAGGGCGAGTTTGGTCATGTCGCCGAGCTTCGCGCGTGAGAGCGAGACCAGGTCGGCGTCCGCGTACGGCGTCGCGATCACGCAGTGCCCGGAGGCGAGCCTGCGGAGCTGGCCGAGCCACAGTTCGGCTTCGTCCTGCCCCTTGCCCGTGCCCCGCCCGCGAACCTGGTAGCCCTGGCTCATCGCCCCCACGGTCTGCAGCAGGTCCGGGTCGATCGCGAGGCACAGCGAGGATGCGAGCGGCGCGCTGGTGACCGCGTTCTCGTAGGCCTGCAGCAGGCCGGAGAGCCGTCCGCCGAGCGCCAGCGACTGAGCGAGGTCGTCGTCGGTGAGCACCGATTGACCGGGCACGCCCGCGGTCACCATCCGCGGCCGGTCGAC
>DASYMV010000380.1:0-9920 GCA_036008865.1 Pseudonocardiaceae bacterium
CACAGCCAGGTCGCGTTCGTCCAGGCGCGTCCCGACGAGCGCGGCTCGACCTGTGCCGCGTTCCTCGCCGACGCCGTGGCGTTCTTCGCGCGCGAGGGGGTCGTCATCGAACGCGTGACGACCGACAACGCCCTCAACCACCGCCGCTCGCGCGACTTCCAGGCCGTGCTCGCCGCGAACGGGATCGCCCACCGGCGCACGCGCACCTACCGGCCCCAGACCAACGGCAAAGCGGAGCGTCTCAACCGGACGATCCTCGAGGAGTTCGCGTACAAGCGGTTGTTCACCTCGAACGAGGAACGTCTCGCAGCGCTACCGGGGTGGGTCGCTTCTTGCAATGCCGACCGACCTCACAGCGCCGTCGGTGGGCTCACGCCGCTTCAACGGCTCCGTCAACAACGCTGATGGGAATCACACCTAGGCGGAGCGCTGCGCGAAGGTGCGCCGGTAGTCGTTCGGCGCGACTCCGACGATTCGGCGGAAGTGGTGGCGCAGCAGCGCAGCGGTGCCGAATCCGCACCGGTGGGCGATCGCGTCGACGCCGAGTTGCGTCTCCTCGAGCAACCGGCGGGCGTGCAGCACGCGCTGCATCGTCAGCCAGCGATGCGGCGTCGTGCCCGTCTCCGCCACGAAACGCCGTGCGAAGGTCCGCTGGGACATCTGTGCGCGCCGGGCGAGGCCGGCGACCGAGTGCTCGGTGTCCAGCGTGTCGAGCATCCACGTCAGCACCGGCTCCAGGCTGTCGGCCGTGCACTCCGGGATGGGGAGCTCGACGAACTGCCGCTGCCCGCCGTCGCGCTGCGGGGCGACGACCATGCGGCGGGCGATCGCCGTGGCCGCGGCCGATCCCAGTTCCCTGCGCACCAGGTGCAGGCAGGCGTCGATCCCGGCGGCGGTACCCGCACTGGTCACGATGTTGCCGTCGTCGACGAAGAGCACGTCCGGATCGACCTCGGCCGCGGGGAAGCGATGAGCCAGCGCTTTCACCTCGCGCCAGTGGGTGGTGCAGCGCCGTCCGTCGAGCAGGCCCGCCTCACCGAGCAGGAAGGCCCCGCTGCAGACCGACAACAGTGTCGCGCCTCGTGCCTCGGCGTCACGCAGGGCGTCGATCACCGCCGGCGGATACTCGTCGCGGATGGTGAGAGCGGGCACCGCGACCAGGTCTGCGTCGGCGAGCGCCTCCAGGTCCTCCACCGGGGCCATGGCCACGCCGATGCTGGAACGCACCGGCACGCCCGGCCGCTCGCCACACACGCGGAAGTCGATGGCAGGCACGCCGTCGTCGGTCCGATCGATCCCGAAGACCTCGCAGACCAGGCCGAACTCGAACGGTGCGACACCGTCGACGAGCAGTGTGGAGACCGACCGCAGCATCACTGAAGGGTAACTGGCAGGATTTTGTTGCACAACGTCACAGCTGCCACTACTGGCGGGAAGTTGTGGAGCGAAAAATTCGTGCCATGGTTACCGCACTCGTTCTCCTCGTGATCGTCGGTCTGGTCGTCTACGGGCTGGAACGCAACCACGCGCGCGAGTCAGCTCCTCGTCAGCACTTCGCCGGGAGCAGCGCCGTGGTCGACCGCGACCTGGCCCGAGTCCTCACAGAGGTCCGCGCCGCAGCTGATCGTCCGTTCCGCCGGGGTACCTGCCTCCGCCGGTCCGACTTCGACCGCGTCGCCTGAGCGGAAAGCCGCGCTGCGGTGATCGCCCGCCTCGCCTGCGCTGCGGCCCTGGCGTGGAAGCGAGGACGTCATGGACACCTGGCAACTCGTCGCGACCGAACGGTCCAGGCTGGCGGGCGGCCTGTCGGCGCTCGGGGCATCCGAGTGGAACGAATCGTCGCTGTGTCCGGGGTGGCGCAACCGGGACGTACTCGCCGACGTCGTGTCGACCGCCGAGACCACGGCGGACAGGTTCTTCGTCGGGATGATCCGCAACGGGTTCCGGTTCCACGAGATGTCCGCGAACACCGCCGCCGCGCTCGCCGGTCAGAGCACCGAGCAGTTGCTCGACCGCCTGCGCGCCGGGATCTCCAGCCATGTCAAGCCGCCGGGTCCTGTCGCGTCCGTGCTGCTGGAGGCCGTCGTGCACGGCGAGGACGTCATGCACCCGCTCGGCAAGTCGATCGCCCACTCCGACGAGGGGCTGGTCGGTGCGCTGGAGTTCGGCAAGGACGCGCAGTCCCTCGTCGGGTGCGAGAAGCGCATCGCCCGTCTGTCGCTGCGTGCCACGGACGTCAACTGGTCGACCTGTGAGAGACCCGAGGTGAGCGGGCCGGCGACGGCTCTGCTTCTGGCGATGTGTGGACGCAAGGCGGCCCTGGATTCCCTGTCCGGACCGGGTGTCGTGGTGCTCCAGAACCGTCCTTAGTCCACAGTGGACAGAAACGACTCCAGCTGTGCGACGACGAAGGCGTGGTCCTCGGCCTGAGGCAGCCCGGAGACCCCCACCGTTCCAATCGGCCCGACGCCGCGCACGATGACCGGGAACACGCCGCCGTGAGCGGCGTAGAGATCCGGGTCCAGGCGGGACTTCTCCTCGAACGTGCTGCCGCCCACCCGGAACTGCGTGCCGACGTAGAAGGAGCTGTGCCCGTACCGATCGACCACGCGGCTCTTCCTGTCGATCCACGCGTCGTTGTCCGCGGACGTTCCGGGCAGCGCGGCGTGGAAGAGCCGCTGTCCGTTGCGCCGCACGGAAATCGTCACTGCCAGTCCGCGCTGGCGCGCCGCTTCGAGCAGGTGCGCGCCGAGCGCGAGGGCGACGTCGTTGTCGAACCGGCTGAACTGCAACCGCTCTTCCTGAGCGGCCAGTTCCGCGAGCAACTCCTCGCTCACACCATCACCACCTGAGAGGTCTTGGCCGACTGGAACGCGGCCTCGATGATCTCCAACGCGTAGACCGACGACCACGGGTCGACCGGTAGGGGACCGCCGTCGCGCAGTGCCGTCACCAGCCCTTCGTAGAACTTCTCGTACGCGCCGTGCTCACTGGGTACGGGGCGGGCATCGTCGAGAAGTCCCAGACTGCCCCACGCGGACTCCGGCTCCTCGCCCCAGCCGGGCCGGCCGGGGCGCAGGCCGGCGGCCAGCGCGTCCTCCTGACCGTCGAGCCCGCGGCTGGTGTAGGCCGCCTTGTCGCCGAGGACCCGGAAACGCGGCCCGTGGTTGCCGGCCGCGAAGCTCGCCCACAGATGCGACCGCGCGCCGTTGTCGTGTGTCAGCGCGACGAACACGTCGTCGTCGACCTCGGCATCCGGCCGGCGCCGGTCGAGCTCGGCGTAAACAGTGCGCACCGGGCCGAGCAGCTGGATCGCCTGGTCGACGATGTGCGCGCCCAGGTCGTACAGCACGCCGCCCGCCTCCTCGGGTGCGCCGAACTCGCGCCAGTTGTCCCAGATCTCGGGGATCCAGCGCTCGAACCGGGACTCGAACCGGTTCACCGTCCCGAGCGCGCCCTCGTCGACGAGCTTGCGGACGGTCAGGAAGTCGCTGTCCCAGCGGCGGTTCTGGAAGACGGTCACGGGGACGCCCTTGGCCTGTCCCGCCTCGAGCACCTTGCGGGCATCGGCGGAGGTGGGGGCGAAGGGCTTGTCCACCACGACCGGGATGCCCGCTTCGACGGCCGCGAGCGCCAGTGGCACGTGCGTCCTGTTCGGCGTGCCGACGACGATCAGGTCGAAGTCGCCGGTGAACAGGTCGTCGGCGCTGTCCAGGATCCGGGCCTGCGGGTGATCGGCGTGTGCCCGTGCCTGTCGCTCGGGGTTGGCGGTGACGATCGCAGACACCGCCAGGCCGGGTGTGGAGTCGATCAACGGGGCGTGGAACACCCGGCCGGCGATGCCGTAGCCGAGAAGTCCGGCGCGCAGGTCAGAACTCATGCGGACATTAAAGCAACGCTGTTGCTTTACCGCCAACCGTGCGATCATGGGCGCGTGGCCAACCTGCACTTCCTGCGCGGCTACAACGACGCCGTGGTGCTGCGTCTCGCCAGGGGCGGCGAGCCGATGACCAGGGTCGAACTGGCGGCACGCAGCGGCTTGACCCCGCAGGCCGTGTCCAAGATCGTGACCCGGCTCATCGCCGACGGTCTGCTCGTGGAGTCCGGACGGCGCAACGTCGGCGTGGGCAAGCCGAGGACGTTGCTGGAACTCGTTCCCGCGAGTCGGTTCGCGCTCGGCGCGCACGTCGAGCGGGACGAATTGAGAGTCGTGCTCGCCGATCTGGCGGGCTCGGTGGTCGACCGGACGGTGGTCCCGCTTCCGCCGGGCTTCGGCCCGGACGAGCTGGTCGCCTCACTCGCGTCGCAGGTGGACGTGGTGCTCGGCCGCAACGAGGTCCCGGACGAGCGGTTGCTGGGCCTGGGAATCGGCTTCCTCGGGCCGCTGGACCATCGGCGCGGCGTGGTCCACGACGCGACCGGGCTGAGCGAGTGGCACGACGTGCCCCTGCGCGATTTGGTCTCGCGCCGGCTGGGGCTCAACGTGCTGGTGGACAAGGATTCCACCGTCGCGGTGGTCGCCGAGTCGTGGCGCCGGGGCGAGGAGTTCCGCGATGCGGTTCTCGTGCTGGTGGGCACGGGGCTCGGTGCCGGTCTGCTGCTCGACGGCACGGTGCACCGCGGCGCGCGGACGAACGCCGGGGAGTTCGGGCACACGACCATCCAGTTGGACGGGCCGCGCTGTGCCTGCGGTCGCACGGGATGCGTCGAGGTCGTGCACAACATCGCCGCCACGAGCGGCGACCACGATCGCGCGGTGGCCGTGCTGGGCACAGCCGTCGCGGACCTGGTGCAACTGCTGGACGTCGACCACGTCGTGCTCGGTGGCAGGTCGGTGCTCCGGGCGCCCGAGCAGTACGCGAGCGGAGTGCGCGACACCGTGCGCGGGCAGCTCCCGCGGCCGGACTGGCTTGCGGTGGAGGTCGGCGTGAGCGAGTTGGGCGAGGACCTCGTCGCCGCGGGCGCGGCGATGCTCGTGCTCAACGAGTTCTACGGCCTGCGGACGCCGTCGACAGCCGGTCCCGCTGCCTGACCGGCAAGACGCCGACCCGGTCCACACCAGACGGTCGCGTCAGCCCCGTTCGTCGAGCACGTCGGCGACGACGACCGTGACGTTGTCCGGGCCGCCGGCCTCCAGCGCGAGCTGGACCAAGCGGTCCGCACAGGTGGCGGGGTCGCCGCTGCGCAGGGTCCCGGCGAGCACGGCGTGGCCGACCACATCGGACAACCCGTCCGAGCAAAGCAGATACCTGTCGCCAGTGCGGACCTCGCGGACGCTCAACGTCGGCTCGACGGTGGCCTGGCCGGTGAGCGCTCGCAGGACTCGTGATCGCAGCGGGTGTGTCTCGGCCTCCTCGGCGGTGATCCGGCCTTCGTCGACAAGTGACTGGACGAGGCTGTCGTCGCGCGTGATCTGCTCGAGCTCGCCGTCGCGCATGAGGTACGTGCGGGAGTCACCGACGTTGGCCAAGGCCAGCCGGTCGCCTCCGAACAGGATGGCTGTGAGCGTCGTGCCCATGCCCTCGAGCCGCGGGTCCTCGGCGACCTGCTCGGAGATGGCGCGGTTGCCTCCGAGGATCGCCCTGTGCAGCAGGTCGATCAGGTCGTCGCCCGGCGGGTTGTCCAGCTCGGCGAGTTCGGCGATCACCAGCTTGCTCGCGACCTCACCCGCGGCGTGTCCGCCCATGCCGTCGGCGATCGCGAGCAGGTGCGGACCCGCGTACACGGAGTCCTCGTTCGTCGACCGGACGAGGCCCCGGTCGCTTCGGGCGACGTAGTTCAGCACGAGGCTCATGATCACAGGACGCTCACCGCTCATGTTGGTTGCCAGTCCGGTTTAGCACGAATTTCACATCTCGCGCGCGTCTGCGCGGTCAGGAATTGTCGCCAGTGGCCGCCACACGGCGGTGAAGCAGCCCGAAACGGGTCCACATCGCCTCCGCGGCCTCGATCGACGCGCTGGTGCGTGCCGGGTCGACCGTGGCCAGTTGCGCGACCACGGCCTGTGCCACGGCCATTCCCGCGGTGAGGGAGGGGAAGAACGCCACGCCCTCTGCCGGAACGAGGACGACCTGCTCCGCGGCGTTGGACAGCGCCGGGCTCGCCGCATCGGTCAGAGCGAACACCCGCGCTCCCCGGGAGCGCGCCTCGTCGGCGGCGAGCACCGTGCTTTCGTACAGTCGCCAGAAGCTGATCGCGAGGAGCACGTCGGCCGAGCCGATCCCCGCCACGACGTTGGCCAGTTCGGCGTCGCCGTTGGTCACCTCGACCACGTCGTACCCGGCGAGCCGGGCGTTGTGCGCGAAGGCGATCCCGACGGCGGCGTAACTGCCGTCGGCGATCACGACCGTCCGGCGGGCTCCGGCGACCGCCTCGGCGATGGTGCGGATCGCGGTTTCGTCGGTCCGCCTGTTCAGCAGAGCGAGGCTGTCCAGGTCGCGGCGCAGCGACGCCGCGGACGGTGAGCCGACGCCGTGGTGCTCGGCGGCCACCTGGGGCGCGCTGAGCGACGACAGGTACCTGGCGCGAAGCTCCTGCTGCAGTGCAGGCCACCCCGCGAACCCCAGTGCCTGCGCGGTTCTGGTCACCGTTGCGATGTTGACGCCTGCGAGCTGTGCGAGCTCCGCCGTCGACGCGAAGGACGCCCGGCGTGGTTGGGAGAGCAGGACCTCCACGACGGCGGCCGCCTTGGGCTTGAGTCCGCGATCCGGCACACGGTCACGCAGCCAGTCCTCGAAACCGTCTGCGGGCGCTCGCTCTGTCACTGGGGCCTCTCCGTTGCTCGGCGGACACGGTAGCGCGGTTGCAAACATGCAAAGACCATTGCGTAAGCGAGAATTTGCACTATACGTTGCCTGCCATCCTCATCGCTGCTGAACACCTGGAAGGTGCGGCATGACGTTGCTGGCACGTCTGGACCGGCTTCCGCTGAGCCGTCCGCACTACGGCCTGCTGTTGATCGGCGGGCTCGGCTACACCTTCGACGGCATGGATTCCGCCGTCGTCGCATTCCTGCTCCCGAGCGCGAAGGCGGTCTGGGGCCTCGACAACGCGCACCTGGGGCTGATCGGTTCCGCGACGCCGTTCGGATTCCTGTTCGGCGCGACGATCGCGGGCCTGCTCGGCGACCGCATCGGTCGCAAGAAGGTCATGATGTACGCGCTGGCCTTCTACGCGCTGTTCTCGATCGTGGCGGCCTTCTCACCCAGTTATGAGGTCTTCCTGATCGCCCGCGTCCTCGCCGGTGCGGGGGCGGGCGCGGAGAGCGCGATCATCGCCCCGTTCCTCTCCGAGTTCGTCCCGGCGCGCAGGCGCGGGTGGTTCGTCGGCGCGCTCGCCGGGTTCTTCTCGTTCGGCTTCGTCGCGGCAGCGCTGATCGGCCGTTTCCTGGTTCCGACGGTGTCGGAGGGGTGGCGGGTGGCGCAGCTGGTCACGGCGCTGCCGGTCGTCATGCTGCTGTGGTGGCGTCGTTCGCTGCCCGAGTCGCCGCGCTTCCTGATGGCACGCGGTCGTCAGGCGGAAGCCGAGGCGGTCGTCGCCGCCCTTGAGCGCAAGGTCGAGGCGGCCACCGGCCAGAAGCTGCCGCCGGTGCCCGAAGCCGTCGCCGAGCCGGTCACGGTCACGCCGAAGGTGAACCTGCTCAGTGCGCTGAAGTTCCTGTGGAGCCCAGCGATGCGCCGGCGCACGGCGGTGATCTGGCTGATCTGGTTCGTGATCACGTTCTCGTACTACGGCTTCTTCTCGTGGATCCCGACCTTGCTCGTGCAGCGCGGCATCACCGTCACCAAGAGCTTCGAGTTCTCGATCATCATCTATCTGGCGCAGATCCCCGGTTACTTCTCCGCGGCCTGGCTCACCGAGCGTCTCGACCGCAAGAACACCATCGCGCTGTACCTGGCGGGATCCGCCGTCAGCGCCTTCTGGTTGAGCCAGATGAGCGACCCGGTGACGATCACGCTGGCCGGTGCGGTCCTGTCGTTCTTCCTCAACGGCACCTACGCCGGTGTGTACTCCTACACGCCGGAGGTGTTCCCGACGTGGATCAGGGCCAGCGGTACCGGGTTGTCCAGTGCGTTCGGCCGCGTGGGGAGCATTCTCGCACCGACGATCATCGGGCTGTCCGCGGCGAGCCTGGGCTTCGCGGGCGTGTTCGGCCTGACCACCGCGGTGCTCCTGGTCGGTGTCGTGTGCGTCGTCGCGTTCGGCCTGTCCACCGCCGGACGATCGTTGGAAGACCTGACCGAGCAGGGCAAGCCCGCAGAAACCGCTGAGGAGATGGCAGAGTGACTGAACTGTCCACTGTGGAGGAAAAGGTCAGCGCCGAGATCGGGGTGCGGTTGTTCACCGTGCTGGCCTGGCTGCCGGGCCGCAAGGCGCTGCACCGGGCGTACAGCAGCCACCCCGAGCAGTACCCCGTCGGCGGGGAGAAGACCGTCGAGGTCGCGGCCGGTTGGCTGGAGCGGTGCATCATCGCCCAGCAGCCCTACCTGGGCCCGGACCGGGACGCTGTCCGGGAGATCTTCGACGACCACGAGCTGATCGAGAGCCTCGGGTGCGGAGCGATCATCAACGTGCCGGTCGTCCAGGACGGCAAGACGCTGGGCGTACTGAACATCCTGGACGCCGAGGGCAGTTACGACGACACGTCGGTCGCCGCAGCGCTGCAGCTCGCTCCGCTGGCGGTCGCGCCGCTGCGCGAGCTCGTCGACAAGGTGGGAGACCGGTCGTGACGAACTCCCTGTTGTTGCGCAACACCCTGATGCTCGACGTGGTGAGCGGTCAGTACGCCGAGGGCGACATCCGCATCGCCGACGGGCGGATCGTGGAGACGGGACAGGGGCTTCGCGCACCCGAGACCCCGGCCCTGGACCTCGACGGCGCCGTGGTGCTGCCCGGTCTCGTCGACGCCCACGTGCACGTCACCGCGTTGACCGCGGACCTCGGCACACTGGCGTCGATGTCGCCCGCCTACGTCGCCGCGCACAGCGCCCGGATCATGGGGGAGATGCTCGACCGCGGTTTCACCACGGTGCGGGACGCCTCGGGTGCCGACTACGGACTCTCCGACGCACAGGCCGAGGGGCTGATCCGAGGCCCGCGGCTGCTGTTCTGCGGACGTGCGCTGAGCCAGACCGGCGGGCACGGTGACAACCGCAATCGTGGAACCCACCGGCACGACGACCACCCCTGCTGTGCAGGGCTCGGCAGGATCGCCGACGGCGTGGACGCCGTGCGGGCGGCGGCGAGGGACGAACTGCGCAAGGGCGCCCACCACATCAAGGTGATGGCCTCCGGTGGTGTCGCCTCGCCGACCGACCGCATCGACTCCACCCAGTACTCCGACGGTGAACTGCGTGCGATCATCGAAGAGGCGCAGGCGGCGAACCGCTACGTGGCGGCCCACGCCTACACCGCGCGTGCCGTCAACCGCGCACTGCAGGCGGGTGTCCGTTCCGTCGAGCACGGCAACCTGCTCGACGACCGCAGCGTGGAGCTGTTCGTGGAGCACGACGCCTTCCTGGTGCCGACCCTGGTCACGTACTGGGCGCTCAAGGAGGAGGGCATGACGCACGGGCTGCCCGAATCGAGCTGGCGCAAGGTCGACGAGGTGCTCGGCGCGGGCATGGCCGCTCTGGAGCGCGCCGCTCGCGGCGGCGTGAAGCTGGCCTACGGCAGCGACCTGCTCGGAGGCATGCACCGGCACCAGAACCAGGAGTTCCGCCTGCGGCGCGAGATCCAGGACCCCATCGACGTCATCCGGGCGGCGACCTCGAACGCGGCCGAGCTCCTCGGTATGACGGGGCAGATCGGCACGCTCGCGCCGGGCGCGCACGCCGACATCCTCGTGCTGGACGGCGACCCGTTGGCCGACATCGGGGCGCTCGCCGACCCGAAGCACATTCGCCACGTCGTGCAGGGCG